>JANNWD010000572.1:0-4086 GCA_031408315.1 Bacteroidota bacterium | reverse complement strand
CACTTTTAGCTACGGCACAGCAAAATAAGGCTATGCCTAGCTTTTCGATACCAGCTACGGGTAATAATAAACAATTATTTAAACGGATACTTTTTTTTACAACAACCAATAATATGTTTAGCACTAAAAACAAACCCTTTGGATTAATTATTTTTTTAGTGCTTTATGCTTTTATTTTTTATGCAACATTGCAAAACATATTACCTACTAAAATAAATACACCATCTGCAAAAGAATCAATGTTATTTCCTTTGTTGGGTGTAGAAAGTGATTTAACATTTATAACTAAGCCAATAATAAATAAATTTTTTATAGAAAAAATTATTATTAAAAAGAAGTCGTCGGTATTAAACATTAAGAAAGTAAATACAACTGTAACAAAAGATATTAATATAAACCCAATTGCAAAAATTAATGAACTCAAACTTACTCCAGTAAGCTTTTTGGAAGAAGATGTAATACAACAAGTAATTATTGAAGAAGAACAATCTGGCAATAAAACTTCTGCATTAATTGTTTATACAATTGTAAATGAAGATGGGCAATGGATATTGCAGCCGCAGTGGATGGTTACTAAATTAAAACAAGATAGTGGCAAAAACAATATAGATAGTACTCTGCCTTTTATTAAAATACAAAGTACTCAATAAACCAATTACTTCTCGTTAAGTCTTTTTTAGAATTGCTACTGTCAATCTACTAACGCAAATTAGCTTTTCTCTTTCGTCGGTAATTTTAATGTCCCATACATGTGTACTTGCACCAATGTGTAAAGGCGTACAAGTAGCTGTTACAAAGCCTTTGGTGGCACTTCGTATATGGTTGGCATTTATCTCTAAACCAACACAAATAAATTTCTCATTATCTATTACAAAATAAGATGCTACGCTGCCAATAGTTTCGGCCAAGGCACAGCTAGCCCCACCATGGAGTAAGCCGTAGGGTTGTTTAGTTCGTTCATCTACAGGCATACGCATTTGCATAAAATCATTGCCAACAGCCACCCATTCCATTCCTAAATGGTCGCCCATAGTTTTATGAGTAAGGGGTTTCATATCTTCAATAGATAAATCTTGTTTATACCAAATACTCATTTTTTTATTTATTGCTGTTAATAGTATCAATTACAGCTTGTGGTAAAAATGGGGATGCATCTCCACCATTTCTTATAATATCTCTAACAATAGTACTAGCTACAGAAGTATATTTTGGCTCCCCTGTTAAAAAAATAGTTTCTATACTTGGGTCCATTGTACGGTTAGCATCTGCAATTGTTTTTTCATATTCAAAGTCGCTTACGTAGCGTATGCCTCGTAAAATAAAATTTGCACCAATTTTTTTACAATAGTCAATCGTAAGTCCATCATACACTGCTCCAAAAACTTTATCGGTGTTTTTATAAATTTTAGCAATCCATTCTAGCCGTTGGTCGGCAGTAAACATTGGGCTTTTATTGGCATTTGCTCCTACCCCAACTACTATCTTGTCAAATAAATTTATAGAACGATTTATAATATCTACATGCCCTAACGTTAAAGGGTCAAATGTTCCGGGGAAAAGGCAAATGCGTTGCATCGTTTATAATTTAATAGGTGAGATGGAAGATTTTTTACTATTGAAATGCTTAATGAAAATATTTTATGAATTACCTCTGCCGCTTAATAAATATAACACCGCCATTCTTACTGCCACTCCATTTTCTACTTGATTTAAAATGATAGACTGATTACCATCTGCCACATCGCTATCAATTTCTACTCCTCTATTAATTGGACCAGGGTGCATAATAATAATTTCTTTTCCCAAGCCATCCAATAATTTTTTGCTTACACCGTAAGCTAAATTGTATTCTCGTAAAGATGAAAATAAAACTTGATTTTGTCGTTCTAATTGAATGCGTAATACATTAGCTACATCACACCATTGTAATGCTTTTTGCAAATTGTATTCAACTTTTACACCTAAAGCTTCTGCAATATATTTGGGTATTAATGTGGGTGGCCCTGCCACCATAACTTCTGCCCCCATTTTTTTAAGTAGATAAATATTACTTAATGCCACACGGCTATGCATTATATCTCCTACCAATACAATTTTTTTACCTTTTAATGTACCTAGTTTTTCTTGAATACTAAATGCATCTAACAATGCTTGGGTTGGATGTTCGTTAATACCATCCCCAGCATTTACAATTGCAGCTGGTATATGTTGAGCTAAAAAATGCGGAGCACCACTAGCACTGTGCCGCATTACAACCATATCTACCTTCATACTTAAAATATTATTCACCGTATCCAAAAGTGTTTCGCCTTTTGATAAAGATGAAGATGAGGTGGTAAAATTAATTGTATCGGCACTTAACCTTTTCTCAGCAAGTTCAAAACTAATACGAGTACGAGTACTATTTTCGTAAAATAAATTTACAATAGTTACATCTCGTAAACTAGGCACTTTTTTAATTGGTCGTTGTAAAACTTCTTTAAATTGCTGAGCCGTTTGCAAAATTAATGCAATATCCGAGGGGAGTAAATCTTTAATGCCGAGTAAATGTTTTGTACTTAGTTGCATTAAGAAACGAAATTAAAGTAAATAATTTAGAATTGCGAATTTTTGAATTAATATCTATCGAGGGTTGACAACCTTAATACAAAACCACCTCTTCTTTATCCCAATTTACTTTTACTTTTTGAGAAATTATACTATCAATGGCTTTGCCACAGTAATCTGGCTGTATGGGTAACTCTCTATTAAACCGTCTATCAACCAATACACAAAGTTCTACTTTTTGTGGTCGACCAAAATCTTGTAGGGCATCTAAAGCAGCTCTAATTGTTCTGCCAGTATACAATACATCATCAATTAAAATTACTTTTTTGCCTTCTATCGAAAATGGAATATCTGTTTTTGTAGCTGTATGTAATTCTTCTCTTACATCATCTCTATAAAAAGTAATATCTAATATGCCATATTGTATTTTTTGTTTGGGAGATAATTGCTTAATTAGTGCTACAATTTTATTGCTTACATAAATACCTCTTGGTTGTAAGCCTATAAAAACAACATTTTCCCAATCGATAATGTTTTCGATTAGCTGATGAGATAAGCGGTTAAGAGAGAGCGTAAGTTGTTGGGATGTGAGAAGTATTTGCATCTTAATTAAATCTATTTCATTAATCTTTTCTTGTAAAATGTTTTTTAATCTTGTATAGTTCCAAAGGTGATACTAAACTTTGGGTAGTTTGGTCAATCTTAATAGCAGTAAAAATCAAACCATATCGTTGATCAAAAGCTTGTAAAACCACCCCAGGCAATCCTACATATATTGATGGACCAAAGCTATGTTTTTCTGAAGGTAGATACCAAACCATAGTGGTATCATTTTTTTTATTGATTCGGTAAGCCATTTTACATTCCTTATTACAGATTGTATCCTTTTGATCTAACAAAACCCAACTAGCATTCAGAACAACTTCTGGCGTTAAGTGTCTTTTTTTACCAGGCCATGCTGTTTGGTGATACAAAGTTTTATTCCTTAAGTTATAATACAGAGCATGATGAATTAATTTATCTCCAATAAAGCCTGACTTCATAAGCTTATCCTTATCTGCAGGTATATCTCCCATATAATAAAACAAAGATGCAGTATCGTTATAAATTAATTTAGTTGAAAATTGATTAAAAAGTTGTTTCCCATTTATTACAGGCAACATCATTTTGTAATCATAATCTACTCTAAAAGTATTTTGTGAATTGGCACTATTACTCATAGACCAAGAAAACAAGAGAAAAAATAATTTCATCATTGTGTATTTAGGTTTTTCCTTGACCCGTTTATTTCTCCAACATAAACGGATACCTATAATCTGTTGGTGGTGTAAATGTTTCTTTAATTGTTCTTGCACTTAACCAACGATATAAATTTAATGCACTGCCAGCTTTATCGTTTGTGCCGCTTGCTCTTGCACCACCAAAAGGTTGCTGACCGACTACTGCACCTGTTGGTTTATCGTTAATATAAAAATTACCAGCACTGTTACGTAATTTATTAGTAGCCAATTCTACCGCATATCTATCTTGTGCTAAAAT
>JANNWD010000571.1:0-5386 GCA_031408315.1 Bacteroidota bacterium | reverse complement strand
CTATTCGTAAATTAGTTCCGTTTGCAGAGGCTGCAAAAAAGAAAGGAATAAAAGTATATCATTTAAATATTGGACAACCCGATATTGAAACCCCAAAGCAATGCCTAGATGCTGTACGCCACAGCGATTTTAAAGTGCTTGAATATAGCCACAGTGCAGGTAACGAAAGCTACAGAAAAAAATTAGTAGAGTACTACAAACGAGTTGGCATAAATGTAACATCTGAACAAATTATAATTACAACAGGCGGCAGCGAAGCCATTTTATTTGGCTTTATGGCATGTATGGATGCTGGAGATGAAGTAATTATTCCTGAACCATTTTATGCCAATTACAATGGTTTTGCTGTACAAGCTGGTGTAAAAGTTGTTCCCATTACATCGAGTATAGAAACGGGTTTTGCTTTACCTCCAATAGGGGATTTTGAAAAATCCATAACCCAAAAAACAAAAGCCATTGTTATTTGCAATCCCAATAACCCAACAGGTTATTTATATAGCAAAGATGAAATGGAAACGCTAAAGCAAATTATAAAAAAATACAACCTTTATTTATTTGCCGATGAAGCTTACCGAGAGTTTTGCTACGCCAATGAACATATAAGTGCAATGCATTTAACCGATGTTGATGATAATATTGTGTTGATGGATACTATTAGCAAACGCTACAGTGCTTGTGGAGGACGCATTGGAGCATTTGTTACAAAAAATCAATCGCTTTTAAATGCTGCAATGAAATTTGCACAAGCAAGGCTAAGCCCACCATCGTTTGCACAAATTTTAGGAGAAGCAGCAGTTGACTTACCTGATAATTATTTTGATACCACAAAAGCAGAATACAAATTACGTAGAGATACAATTGTTGGCAGATTGAATAAAATGAATGGTGTTTTTTGCCCCAACCCTGGTGGTGCTTTTTATGCTATGGCAAAATTACCTATTGATGATAGCGATAAATTTTGCCAGTGGTTGTTAGAAGAATTTAGTCACAACAATCAAACTGTAATGCTAGCACCAGCTACTGGTTTTTATGGTACAGCAGGCTTAGGCAAACAAGAAGTAAGATTAGCTTATGTATTAAATATTGATTCAATAAATGCAGCCATGGATTGTTTGGAAGAAGCGTTGAAAGTGTATCCGGGGAGAGTGTAGTTTAATTTCTTATGATTTAATAAAATCAATTAATTATGAGAACATTGTTGTTTTGCTTCGTACTTGTGTTTGTTAATATTAATATTTACTGCCAAGATTATGTTAAGTTAAAACAGAAAAAGATTGAAAAAAAAATTGAAAAATGGTTGAATGAAAAAAATAGGAAGTTTACAAAGTCATCTACAGATAGTTCTTTATCATATAATATAAAGGACAGTATTTCTCAAGAATTTGGTTTTAATTTTTATTTTGATAAGTATAATAGGTGCATAATTGAAGAACAAACATTTAACTGTGATTCATGCCTACAAAAATTCTTACAATTTGTTTTAAAAAGGAAATTTATGAATTGGAAGCAGATAGATGGCGGGTACAAAGTAGGCTTTCCATATTCATTATACCTGCAAGTATTTAATACTAATAATGTTTATAAATTGAAATTTACTTATAAAGGATGGAAAGATAAAGTAGATGAAAATTAAAGGCATTATAACTAAAAATAAATTTATCCTCACAGTTTTATCATGATTAAAGAAACACTTATCTCAATCTACAAAAAAGACCTACAACGCCTAAAAGCAGAAATCGAATTATACAATACCGAAAGTAATCTTTGGCGTATTGATAAAAACATAAGTAATAGTGCTGGTAATTTATGTTTGCATTTAATAGGCAACTTAAATACTTACATTGGTAGCCAGTTGGGTAATACAGCTTATGTTCGTCAACGAGAGTTGGAGTTTTCAACAAAAGATATATCTAAAGCCGAGTTAATAAAAAAGATTATTGAAACACAAGAAATGGTAATCGTTACAATTAATAACCTTACTGATGAACAATTACATCAAATTCACCCTGTAAAAGTGTATGATTTTGATTTAACATCTGCGGCTTTATTGTTCTATTTAACTACACATTTAAGCTATCATTTAGGGCAAATCAATTATCATAGAAGATTACTAGACAATTAGCTTTTAGAATTAAATATAGTTTACTAACTAAACTACTATTTACTACACTTAATAATCAATTGATTAAAACATATTTTATTGTTTTAGTTTTAAGACCTCACCTCAAATAAAAATAAATAAAAGCCCGTAGTAGTTTTACGCTTGTTTGTATATTAACTTTGTGCTAATTTTACCGCACCCCGATATATGGATGAAATTAAAGTAGCGATAGCAGACGACCACAAAATCTTTAGAAAAGGAGTTATTCTTTCTATGAGGCCTTTTGCAAACATAAAGTTTGTAATGGAGGCCGAAAATGGCGAAGAGTTATTGGAAAAAATTCCAGAAGCTATGCCTGATGTAGTTTTGTGTGATTTAAAAATGCCAAAAAAAGATGGCATTGATACCACAAAATTAATTACCAAATTATATCCACAAATACGAGTTATTATTTTAACAATGTACGAAGATGAACGCTTTGTTGGGCATTTAATGGATTGTGGTGCTGCAGGTTATTTATTAAAAAGTACCGATCCTGGCGAAATAAAAAGAGCAGTAATGGATGTAATGCGTACTGGATTTTACTTAAATCCTTTTGTAAATAAAGTTTTAATAAAAAAGAATTATAGCAAACAAAAATTCAATCCATCATTAAACTCCGAAACTGTTTTAAGCGATAGAGAAAAAGAAGTTTTAACCTTGGTTTGTATGGAATTTACCGCCACGGAAATTGCTGGTAAAATGGATATTAGTGCCAGAACGGTTGAAGCCATTAAAGATAGATTAATGGAACGATTTGGTGTTAAAAACTCGGTTGGGCTTGTATTTTATGCAATGAAGAACTCCCTAATTGATTAATGTTGAATTTCGAAATGGTGAATTTTCAATTTGCTTAAACTGCTCAACATTTAAATCACATAAACCCAATAAATTCGAAATTCAACATTCAAAATCTTCTAAAATAGCCCAAATAACTTAGCATCGATACTTGTAATTATTTTACCTAAATCTTCTTCATTTTCGGCAAATTTATTAGTATCGGCATCTATAATTAAAACTTGTCCTTCTTTATAATTTTCAATCCAATTATTGTAATAGTCATTTAATTTTTTTAAATAATCAAGGCGTATATTTTCTTCGTACTCTCTACCACGTTTTTGTATTTGTGCTACTAACGTTGGCACACTTGCTTTTAAATAAATTAATAAGTCTGGCGGCTGCACCATTGTTTTTAAGGTTTCAAAAAACTTATAGTAGTTATCAAAATCTCTTTTGCCCATTAAGCCCATATCATGCAAGTTTGGGGCAAAAATATTGGCATCTTCATGTATAGTTCTATCTTGTATTACGGTTTCTGTCCCTCGTTGTATTTCTAATAACTGATTTAAGCGGCTGTTTAAAAAATAAATTTGAAGGTTAAAACTCCAACGGGGCATATCTTCATAAAAATCGTTTAAATACGGATTATGATCTACATCTTCAAACTGAGGTATCCATTTGTAATGTTTACTCAACATTTCTGTTAACGTAGTTTTGCCAGCACCAATATTTCCGGCTACTGCTATGTGTTTTGGTTTTTTTGATTTTGCCATGCCCCCAACCCCTAAAGGGGCTTTTAGTTTATAAAATTTAAAATCCTTTTCTTTTTTTGAACATTGAAAGTAAGCAAACTTATGAACTTCACAAATATTTAAACACCTTTTAAGCCCCTTTAGGGGTTTGGGGATACTAAAAATAGTTTAACCCAATTGCTTCTCTTACCAATTTCATGGTGGCATTTGCACTTGTATTTGCCTTAGCAGCACCCTTTTCCATTACTTCTTTCAAATATTTTTCATCATTCAAAATGGCATTTACTTTACTACGAATGGGCGAAATAAAGTTTACCATATCTTCTGCCAATTGCTTTTTCATATCGCCGAAGCGTATGGTACAAGTGTTGTAATCATCTTCAAACTTATTAATTACATCTTTGGCACTTACCAATTTCATCAAGCCAAAAATGTTTTCAATATAATCTGGCTTAATACTATTCTGTTCTTTTGGCCCTTCATCTGTTTTTGTTTTCATCACTTTTTTACGTATCACATCATCTTCATCTGCCAAGCATAAAGTAGCATTTTGGTTTTCACTTTTGCTCATTTTTCCTGTACCATCAAGGCTTGGCACTTTTACCAACTCTTGGTTGTAGTTGAATGCAATTGGCTCTGGCAGTACTTCTCCGTATCTATGATTAAACCGATTTACAAAAGTTCTTGCCATTTCTAAATGCTGTTCTTGATCTTTTCCAACGGGTACATATTTTGCTCTGTGTAGTACAATATCGGCAGCTTGCAATACTGGGTAAGTCAATAATCCTGCATTTACATTTTGTGGCTGATTTCGTACTTTATCTTTAAACGTAGTAGTTTTTTCTAACTCTCCTTTATACGCCATCATATTTAAATACAAATACAATTCTGCGGTTTCATGCACATGGCTTTGACAATAGAAAGCAGCTTTTTCTGGGTTTAATCCGCAAGCAATATTTTCTGCTAAAACTCTATAAACATTTTGTTTAAGCTCTTTTGTATCTGGGTGAGTAGTTAATGAATGCAAATCAGCCACCATAAAATAGCACTCAAAATCATTTTGCATTTTTACATAATTACGTATTGCCCCAAAGTAATTTCCTAAGTGCAAAAAACCTGTGGGGCGTATGCCACTCATTACTATTTCTCTCTTTTTTTCCATTACTAGCGAAGATAAGAAGCACTTGGCAATTGACAATTAGCAATAGATAATAAGTAAAGTAAATTTTAATAATTTAAATCATTGCATAGTTAACGCTATAAATATTTTGCCGATTATAGGTGAGATATGACCACTTTTGTAAATGTTGCCCAAAACCCAAAACAATAAACCCAAAACTAAACTATATTTGTTTTATGGAAGTAACTAACGAAATGGTGGATAAAATTGCACATTTGGCAAGATTACATATTCCCGAAGCACAAAAAGAAAATGTAAAAAGCGAATTGCAACAAATGATACAGTTTGTAGATAAATTGAATGAGCTAGATACAAATGGCGTTGAGCCATTAATACACATGAGCCAAAATATAAATGCGGTAAGAGAAGATGAAGTAAAAGGAAGTAGCACAACTAAAGAGGCGTTAAAAAATGCACCTGTTAGTGATGGAGTTTTTTTTAAAGTACCGAAAGTTATAAAGAAATAGTTGAAAGGTTGAACATTGTTGAAAGGTTTAACATTCATCAATTTCCGACAACATTCAACAATATTCA
>JANNWD010000570.1:0-4113 GCA_031408315.1 Bacteroidota bacterium | reverse complement strand
ACTACTGGAAAAAATAATACAGCTAATGGGTATCAGGCACTTTATTCTAACACTACTGGGGAATACAATACAGCTGATGGAAATTTTGCTTTGGCACGGAACACTACTGGGTCTAGAAATACAGCTAGTGGTATTGGAGCTCTTTCAGGCAACACTACCGGGTCTTATAATACTGCTACTGGGTATCTTTCACTCAATGATTTGAATATAGGTTTTTATAATTCTGCTTTTGGGGATGGTGCTTTAGGCACTACAATAGGCAATTTCAATACTGGTGTAGGAACTAGTTCAGGCATTAACATTTCAACTGGTTCCAACAATACTGCAATCGGATTTAATTCATATGTGGAAAGTTCGGCAAGTAGCAACCAAGTAAGAATAGGTAATGAGGATATTTCAGTGGCTACTACAAAAATTGCCTGGACAACATCATCAGATGCCCGGTATAAAGAACAAATAAGAACTATACCCTTGGGACTTAATTTTATTAACCGCCTGCACCCTGTAGATTATATGCGTATAGATAATAAAAAAGAAAACAATGGTGCTATACCCGAAACGTTAGAAGCCGGTTTTATAGCTCAGGAAGTAGAACAGGTATTGAAAGAATTGGGCTATGAAAAATCAGGTATGATTATGAAGAACGACAGCGGCTATTACGGTATGCGGTATAATGATTTGCTGGCGCCGATGGTGAAAGCAATACAGGAGCAGCAGCAGCAGATAAATAGTCAGCAAAAAGAAAATGAAGATTTGAAAAAAAAGTTATTATTTCTGGAACAAAGGCTTAATTCATTCATTGAAAAAAAATAATCATGAAATATTTATTTCTATTTGTTTTAACAGCATTTTCGACTACTGCATTTACCCAATCGGTAGGTATTGGCACTGCCACTCCCGGCGAAAAATTAGATGTATCTGGCAATATTAAAGGAGATACTGCCAAACTAAACAGTTTAAAAATTATACCCAATGCCGGTGTTGGTAAAGTATTAACAAGCAATGTAAACGGTGTTGCCTCTTGGCAGGTTTCAGCTGTTAATGTAAAAGCATTGAATGGCCTTTCTAAGAAACAGGACAGCATACTGTTGGGTGGCCGGTTGTTAGATAGTACAAGGTTCTATCTATCCGGTAAAGAAATAGTTTTTTCCGATAATGATGGAGTTACCCAAACAGTAATGGCATCTGTTACCACTTTCAGTCCCAACACTGTTTTATCTGCCACTCCTATTACGCAAACCTTTAAGGCTGTTGCTAATTATTTGGTTACTTCGGTGGAGTTATACCTTAACTCACTTCCTTTAACTGTAACAACAATAGAATTAAAAAATAGTAGTGAGGCTGTGCTTTCCACAACCAACTTTTCTTCTCCGGTAATAGTAAGTGGCTTTCAGGTTTTTACATTTCCACAACCAGTAGCTATCAATGCTGCTGAAATGTATTCACTTTCTATTACAGGCACAGCAGGTACGCAAATGTTTTATAACGTTAGCAACCCTTATGCCGATGGTCAATGCAGCATTAGCCCCACAACAGATTTAGCATTTATAATAAAAGTGCTGCAGGAAAATGCAATACTCTCTATAAAAAATAACAGGATCGGTATTGGCACTACCAATCCTGATACAACTTTTCATATTGTTGGTGGGCTAAAAATAACCGATGGTACAGAAGGTGCAAATAGAATATTTACCAGCAATGCAAGCGGCCTTGGTAGATGGAGTAGCATAGCCGCTCCTGATATTTACGGATGGGGTACCAGTGGCAATGCAGGTACAATTGCGGCAAACAACTTTATTGGCACTATAGATTATGTGCCTCTTAATATCCGGGTAAATAATCAACCTTCCGGAAAAATAGACCCTTCATTAAAAAATACTTTTTGGGGTTATAAATCGGGGGCTTCCAATACAAGCGGAAAAAGTAATACTGCTGTTGGTGATTCTGCATTTTTTAGAAATACCACTGGTACTACTAATATTGCAATAGGTGCTTTAGCACTCAGTGGCAATACATCGGGCTATTCCAATGTTGCCATCGGCACACATGCGTTACTAAATAATACTGTAAAGAATAACCTGGTGGCAATTGGAGACAGTACTTTGTATTACAATGAAAATGTAGAAAACACTGCAATAGGTAGTAAAGCATTATTTGCGAATACATTGGGCTACGCTAATACTGCTACTGGTTTCAAGGCATTAAACTCAAATACTACTGGGTATTATAATACAGCAACTGGCAGATCAGCACTTTTTCGGAACCTTACAGGGGCTTTTAATACTGCCAATGGAAGTTTTGCTCTTTTAGATAACACAACAGGCAACGGCAATACTGCCAACGGATATGCAGCTCTTTATAGTAACACTACAGGAGCCTTTAATACAGCAAATGGGAGTAATGCACTTAGACACAACACTTTAGGGGTGCAAAATACTACCAGTGGATATAATAGCCTTTATTTTAACACTACAGGGTCTGGAAATACGGCCTCTGGAAACGAGGCTCTTTATGAAAATACCATAGGGAATGATAACACAGCTAATGGCAACTCTGCACTAGTATCGAATACCACAGGAAACAGCAATACGGCTGTAGGGAATAGTGCTTTAATCCTATCTACAACAGGCAATCGAAATACTGCAGTAGGTATTTTGGCTTTGCCCGAAAATACAATAGGTCAAAATAATACTGCTATTGGGTATAATGCCGGTGAAGCATCCACACAATCAAACAATTGTACTTTTTTAGGGGCTAATACCCGGGGCATTTTTCTAATTCAAAATTCAACTGCAGTAGGCAATGGGGCAAATGTGAACATTAGTAACAAAGTTCGTATTGGAAATTCATCTGTTACTTTAATTGAAGGACAGGTGGGATGGAGTTTCCCTAGCGACAGCCGTTTTAAATCAGATGTAAAAGAAGATGTACCAGGGCTAAGCCTTATCAATTTACTAAACCCCGTAAGCTATAAGTTTGATACAGAGAAGTATCAACGATTTGTTAGTTCACCTTCAGCGGAAAAAAGTGTATATAGCTGTGAGTATGCCAAGTCTTCTTCTATTAAGCATACTGGTTTTTTGGCTCAGGAATTGGAGGGGGCTCTCAAAAAAATTGGATATGATTTTTCAGGGCTTCACATTCCGGCTAGTGAGAAAGATAATTACAGCATAGCCTACGATAATTTTATCCCGATATTGACTAAAGCCATTCAAGAGCTGGATGCCAAAGCAAAAGCTGCTGAAAAAGCTAATGAAGATTTAAAGAAACAGTTACTGTATCTGGAAGAAAGGCTTAATTCATTCATTGAAAAAAAATAATTGTGAAACATTATTTGTAAAAAAAGAATAATCTATATGAAAAAATTAGTAGTACTAATAATTTGGATTTTATTAAGCTATAATAGTAGCATTGCTCAATTTATAAATGATGGCAGCCTTATTAAAATTCAACCTGGTGGCATTATTTTTTGCCAAGGCAATTTTGAAAACAAAAACTCTGGTACATTTATTAACGATGGTAAACTTGAAGTACAAGGCAATTTTGTAAATACCGCTACATATAATACTACTACTGCTGATGATTCATTAATTATATCGGGCAATAGTAATACTACATTAAATAATGGATCATCTACTTTAAGTAATTTATGGATTAATAAAACAACAGCTTTAAATAGAGTAACGCTAACTGCTACCACATTACTTTCCAATAAGTTAGATTATACTCAAGGATTATTTACTACCGACCCTATAAACAATCCTTTGTATTTATTATCAGCACCAGCAACTGCGATTTTTAATTTTGCAATAGGCAAAGAAATTATTGGGAATGTAAAAAGAACAAATTGGGTAAACGGCTCTACTATAGTATTTAATCAACCTAATATGCAGGTTAGTACAAATGGTGGAACTAACCCAACAGATATTATAGTAACTATGATACCGCTAACAGAAAGTGGCGACCCAACAGATAATGAAAGAGAGGTAAAACGAAAGTTTGTATTTGCACAAACAGGAGGAAACGGGTTTATGGCCGATGCTAAATTTCCTTACTTAACAGGAGAATTAAATACAAATACTGAAGGCAATTTAGTGCCATGGGCAAGGTTTA
>JANNWD010000569.1:0-9488 GCA_031408315.1 Bacteroidota bacterium | reverse complement strand
TTTGCATTCAACCAAAATTATATAGCCGTAAAAGAACGTCCAGAAATTGACCAATGGATTTTATCTAGCTTAAATACGTTGATAAAAACCGTACAGCAAAATATGGACGAGTACGAGCCAACACAGGCAGGTAGGGCTATTGAAGAGTTTTTAGATACACACTTAAGCAATTGGTATGTACGTTTATGTAGAAGACGTTTTTGGAAAGGTGAATATGAGCAAGATAAAATTTGTGCTTATCAAACTTTGTACGAATGTTTAGAAACCTTAAGTTTATTAATTGCACCAATTGCACCATTCTTTGCCGATTGGTTATTTGCTAATTTAAATACGGTTAGCAATCGTTATACAAACGAATCGGTACATCATGTTCTTTTTCCTAAAGTAAATGAAGAAGTAATAAATACCGATTTAGAAAAAAGAATGAAGTTAGCACAAGATGCTTCTTCGTTAATATTATCGTTACGCAAAAAAGTAAATATTAAAGTTCGTCAGCCTTTGCAAAAAGTAATGATACCTGCATTGGATACCAACATGATTCAAAATATAAAAGATGCTGAAGAAATTATAAAAGCCGAAACAAACATTAAAGAAATTGAAATATTAAGTGCTGATAATAATTTTATTCGTAAAAAGGCAAAAGCTAATTTTAAAACCTTGGGCAAAAAGCTTGGGGCAAAAATGAAATGGGCTGCAGATGAAATTGCCAAATTTACCAACGAACAAATTAGCAATTTAGATAATGCCGATATTATGTTAATAACCGCAGATGGCGAAAATGTCGTTATTAGTAAAGAAGATGTAGAAGTAGTTACCGATGAAATTCCTGGGTTTGAAGTAGCTTTAAAAGGCTCATTAACAGTAGCTTTAGATATTAATATTACAGATGATTTAAAGAAAGAAGGCAATGCTAGAGAATTTGTAAATAAAATACAAAACATACGTAAAGATCAAAATTTTGAAATAGCCGACAAGATTATAGTTGAAGTACTACAAAATGACATAATGCAATTGTCATTAAATGAATATAAAGCCTATATTTGCGGCGAAATTCTAGCAGATTCACTTGAATTTAAATCTAATTTAACCGAAGGAATTGATATTGAAGTGAATGACGCTATATTAAAAGTGAACGTACTAAAAAATAGATAGTATGGCAACAAAGAAAAAGGTAGCAAAGCCAGTTAAAAAAGCAGCTCCAGCCAAAAAAGTAGTAAAACCAGCCCCAAAAAAGGTGATAAAACCTGTGGCTAAAAAGGTAGTACCTGCAAAAAAAGCAGCTAAACCTGCACCCAAGCCAGTAGCTAAAAAAGCCGCCCCAAAGCCAGTGGCTAAAAAGGTAGCACCTGCAAAAAAAGTAGTGCAGGCCAAAAAGGTAGTAAAACCAGTAGCAAAAGCTCTAGCAAAAAAACCAATAGTAAAAGCAAAAATAGTTAGCAAACAACCTATGACAAAAAAAGTAGAAATAAAAAAAGTAGTAGAAAAGCAAGTAGCAAAAGCAGCGGCTAAACCAGCACCAAAAGCGGCAACCCCTGCAAAACCATCAATGCCCGAAAAAGCAAAGGACATTAAAATTGCACCTGCAAAACCTGTAGTGTTACCAAAAATTAATACAAAAACGTCTCGTAAATATCAACCCGATTTTACAAAGTCGGTGTTGGATCAACCAAAAGCTGACCCAGGTGCACCAATGGTACGTTATAGCGATAATGATTTGGGAGAGTTTAGAGAATTAATTCAACGCAAGTTAGAATCGGCCAAAAAAGAACTATCGTATTTACAAGGGTTGATTACCCGTAAAGATGAAATGGGTGGCGATAACGATGATGCTAGATACATGACCATGGAAGATGGCAGTATGAGCATGGAAAGAGAACAGTTAAGCCAAATGGCAAGTAGACAAATTACGTTTATTGATCATTTGGAAAAAGCTTTAATGCGTATTGAAAATAAAACTTACGGTGTTTGCCGCATAACAGGTCGGTTAATAGATAAGGCTCGTTTACGTGCCGTACCACATGCTACACTTAGTATTGAAGCTAAGATGGGGGCTGTTAAATAATAAATTTTTAATTAGGAATTATATAAAAAAAGAGAATGATTAATTTTATTCTCTTTTTTTATTACGATAAGCTATTTAATACTGGATAATTTTAAATACCCAATATTTATTTCATCTTTTTTAACATCACTTATATTTTCTGTAATAGCAATCGTATATTTTTCTTTTAGGGTAGATGGTAAAATATCTGCTATTTCGTAAATATCATCTACATCTACGCCATACTTATCATCAATATGCGGTGAGCTATTGTGTAAGAAAAAAGCCGTTTGTTTTGCTTTTGCAATCGCTTCATCTTTCTGTTTGGCAACTACCAATAACTTATAATGATACTCTTCTAAATCATTTGGCTTGTAACCGCCCAAGTTTAAAAAAAATAATTTATGTTGAGATGGTGTTGTATTTTCTTTAGATACAATACTAATTTCAAAACCATCTACTTTAGTTATTGTTCTCCAACTATCAATATGTATTTTACCCCCATCTGACCAAAAGGCATTTATTTGTGGTAATAAATCAACTAAGGAATTACCAATGCCAAAGAATGCATCATGCTGTTCGGTATGGCGATGATGGGGCTTGCAGCCGAGGATTAATAAATGTAATTTCAATGTAGATTTATTTAAATGATTCACTCACCACCAAATCCTTACTTCCAGCGGTATACTTATAAAATCCTTCGCCAGTTTTTACGCCTAGTTTACCTGCCATTACCATATTTACTAAAAGTGGGCAAGGGGCATATTTAGGATTGCCAAAACCATCATGTAATACTTTTAAAATACTAAGGCAAGTATCTAAGCCAATAAAATCGGCAAGTTGCAATGGTCCCATGGGGTGTGCCATACCTAATTTCATTATGGTATCAATTTCAGCAACGCCAGCTACACCTTCAAATAAAGTAGTTATGGCTTCATTAATCATGGGCATTAAAATACGGTTAGCTACAAACCCAGGATAATCATTTACAACACAAGGTACTTTGCCTAAAGTTTTGCTAAGCTCAACAATTGTATTGGTAATTTCTTTGTTAGTAGCATATCCATTTATAATTTCTACCAACTTCATAACAGGCACAGGATTCATAAAGTGCATGCCAATTACACTCTCTGGTCTTTTCGTAGCCGCCGCAATTTTTGTAATAGAAATAGATGATGTATTACTTGCTAAAATACAACCTTGCGGTGCAGCTTCGTCTATACTCTTAAATATCTTTAATTTTAAATCAATATTTTCTGTTGCGGCTTCTACCACTAATTGAGCATTAGCAACACCAGCAGCTAAATCGGTATTTGTACTTATATTATTTAATGCAGCAGTTTTTACATCTTCGGTAATACTGCCTTTGGCAATTTGTCTATCAAAATTTTTACCAATAGTAGCAATGGCTTTTTCTAATTGAGTAGCACTTACATCAATTAAAGTTACTGTAAAACCAGCTTGTGCAAATACATGAGCAATACCGTTACCCATTTGTCCAGCACCAATTATAGATACATTCTTCATCATACATTTTTTATTTTTATTTCTTTGGCTATTATGCTTCTATCACAAATTTTTTACCCCAGTTAACACAAATTATTTTTGCAACAAAGCCGCCGTAAACTTACTTTAAATTCTTGTAGAAAATAGAATTGTGCTTAAAAAGCATTACCCATTTAATTGTTTTTGATAACCAGGGATTTCTAGATAACCTTCAGTTTGTACGTTTACTTCGTACTTCATAGTTTTTGCAATTGCAGCAACTTCTACAGATGTTAACGAACCTGTTGTCATCAATTTTTTACTAATAGCAATTAATAACGTTTTGTGTTGTGCTAATAATTGGTAAGTTTCTGAGACTAATTGCGATATCATTTTTTCAACATCAGTATCTGTTACAGATTTATCCATTGAATAGGCTTGTTCTAGTGCATAGTTTGCTTGAAACTCAGTATCAAACCCATATCTACGTACATAGTCTATTGCTAGTACAGTTACTTCAACCCTATCACCACTTCTTCCAATACTTGCATTATCTTTTCCGAAAATTAATTCTTCGGCAATGCCGCCAGCTAAAAATATTTTTATTTTTCGTAAAATATTTTCTTTAGTTTCATGTATTGCATGAGGGAAGGTAAAGCCGCCAGCGTAGCTACTAGCAATTTTGCTTTTTAATTGCAAAGGAGCTAATTTGAATAATACAATATATGCAACTGCATGGCCAGCCTCATGTACACTAATGTTGGCAATGGTGTCAATTAAATTATTTTGGCGTATTTTATCAATCCGACCAATATAACTTGTTTCAATTTTTTGCTTATCAATCGTAGCGGTAATTTTTTTAGTTATAGTGTTATACTGCATTGAAATTCGTTTCTTATTACTGATAATTGCAGTAAATAAATACTTACTTAAATTACTTTCAATAATATCTATAATACTGCTAAATACTGGCCTTACTCCTTGCACAGGGAATACACCGTTTCTATACACCAACTCATTAATGGTGTTATCTATTTTTAATTCGATATTATAACCTTCTTTTATATTACTTGCAATTCTAACTATTTCTCGTTGTATCAATAATTCAAAATGATTCTTTTTTAAACTAGTATAAATTAAATGAATATTACCAAACCTTGCCACTTGCTCTGGCCTAAACTTACGGCTTAGTGCATTTTTAATATCTACTAAATTTATTTTTGTAGTAAGGTTATAAAATATATCGGCATCAATATCTGTTTCGCTAGTTTGAGTGGCAACACTAAAGGCATCATCTAAATTACCGCTTACTATTATTAATGTTTTACTATGATCGATGGGTTCGTATATTTTCTTTTTTTTCTTTTCCTGAAGCAAAATTTCCATCATATCTTTTTGAGATAGTTTTGATAATTCTTCTAAAGGTTTATCTAAGCTCAACATTTTTTTAAGCGTATCTGCCTCCCAATAATTCATCATTGGGTTTTCGTCTAAATCTGCCTCTCCTTTTTGTTTACGTTTGGCAATATCTTTACCAGTACTCATGTAATTCATGATATAATAGTCCAAATTATCCTTACTTTTTTTAGATAATTTTCCATCGCTTAATAATTCCCAAAAATCGGTAAATTTACTTTGTGCCATTGGTTTTCCATCGGTATCCAAAGTATTAAACCGTTGTATTTCGTCAAATAAAACTATAGAAGGTTTATCATCATTTAAATCATTAGCGGTTAATAAACTACTTACCGATGTTTGATAACTTGTTTGGTCGATATTACTTAACTCAATCTCTAAAAAACGGTCCTGAAAGCTTAATACTTTTACCAATCTTCTGATTAAATCGGTTTTACCAACCCCTGTCATCCCCCATAAATTGATAATTACTGGGCGACTTAAAAGCTCAGGCATTAAATACCACACTTGTATATAATCCATTAAATCATCAATAATATTATCTATACCAATGAAATGATTCTTTAATTCCTTCTTAGCTTTTTCTAATACTTTTTTACGAGTATTAATGGTTTTAATATCTACTTGCATAAATAAGATGTTTATGTTTTAACAAGATTAATAAGAGGTCGTTTGCGGCGGCGAAGCCGTAATATTTTTATTTATATAACTACTAAAATAAAAGAAGAGTTGAACCTAATAGGTTGAATAAAGAACTACAAGGAATATTAAAAATTCATTTCCGCTGGAAATAAATTTTTAACAAAGCAAGCTCACAACGATGATACCTAAAGCAAAAATGTTAGAAAAAAATCAAAACACAATCTTCGCTTTCATCTTCCAGTTCCCTCTCCTTTTGGAGAGGGCTTGGGGTGAGGTCACTTAAACGCATTCAATCCTGTTACATCCATACCCGTAATCAATAAATGAATATCATGAGTGCCTTCGTAAGTAATTACACTTTCTAAATTCATCATGTGCCTCATTACGGGGTATTCGCCTGTAATGCCCATTCCGCCTAGCATTTGCCTAGCATCTCTACAAATATTTGTAGCCACTTCACAAGCATTACGCTTTGCCATACTTACTTGTGCAGGTGTAACTTTTCCTTCGTTCATTAACACACCCAAACGCCAATTTAATAACTGTGCCTTGGTAATTTCGGTAACCATTTCGGCTAATTTTTTTTGCTGTAATTGAAATTGTGCAATAGGTTTTCCAAACTGTACTCTTTCTTTGGCATAGTTTAAAGCAATATCGTAACAATCCATTGCAGCACCAATAGCACCCCATGCAATACCATATCTAGCTTTTGTAAGGCAACCTAGTGGTCCTTTTAATCCCTTTACATTAGGTAAAATATTTGCCTTAGGTACTTTTACATTATCAAAAACTAATTCGCCAGTAGCACTTGCTCGTAAACTCCATTTGCCATGTGTGGTTGGCGTACTAAAACCTTCCATGCCACGTTCTACAATTACGCCTTGTATTTCGCCAGCTTCGTTTTTTGCCCACACCACAGCCACTTGTGCAAAAGGTGCATTACTAATCCACATTTTTGCACCATTTAAAATAACGTATTCGTCACCGTTATCTTTAATATTTGTTAGCATTCCTCCAGGGTCGCTGCCATGGTTTGGTTCGGTTAATCCAAAGCAACCCAGCCATTCACCGCTTGCCAACTTGGGTAAATATTTATTCCGTTGCTCCTCGTTACCATATTGATAAATAGGAAACATTACTAAACTGCCTTGCACACTTGCGGTACTACGTACACCACTATCGCCACGTTCAAGCTCTTGCATCAATAGTCCGTAACTAATATAATCTAATCCGCCGCAGCCGTATTGTGTTGGCAATGTTGGACCAAAAACTCCCAACTCACCCATTTGTTTTACTATCTGTTGCGGAAATTCTGCCCGTTGTGCATAGTCTTCAATTATTGGACTAATTTCTTTTTTTACATAATTACGTACCGTTTCTCTTATCAACTTATGTTCTTCGGTTAATAATTCATCTACATTAAAGTAATCCGGACTTTGAAATAAATCTGTTTTTGCAGCCATTGTTATTTTATTTTTATGAGCTAAACGCTATTCCATTTTTCAACTTCATTGGCAACAGCTGTTTGTTAATTTTATTTCTTTTTGTAAAAGAGATAAAATTAATCACTCTTGTACAATATATCTTTATTGAGCTTTTATCTTAGCGTATCTTAGAGCCATTATTTAAACAGATAAAAAATCTATTTTAATCTGTGTATAAATCCCTTAAATCTGTGGTTCTAATTTTGCAAATATACTCCCTATTTCTCCTTAAATAATATTTTGTATATTCATTTTACCATGACATTACTTAAAAAAATACGCCTACTAGTTTTATTTTTTATTATTGCTTTAATACTTAGCGGTGTTACAGCCTTTCCGGTAGAAACTGAATTAAAATGGCTACTAAATCACCCTGCCTTAGTACCCAATTTTGCTAAAGACTGGCTACAAAATGTGTATGCTGCATTACAAGAAACAAATGCTAAATATCCCATGCTGGCTTATGGTTTCGATTGGTTGGCATTTGCACATATTGTAATAGCCATGGCATTTATTGGCGTTTTAAAAAATCCTGTAAAAAACAAATGGATTATTGATTGGGCAATTTTAAGTTGCCTAGCAGTAATTCCATTAGCATTTATTTGTGGACCAATAAGGCAAATTACTATGTTTCATATTTTAATTGACTGTGCTTTTGGCGTACTTGGTTTAATTCCTTTATTAATTTGTAGAAAAATGATTAAACAATTGGAAAGAAATAATTTAACTAATTAAACGTTTACCTTTTTACAAAGTCAATATCAAAAAAATTTTAATGAAATACCTTTTACTGCTTAGTACGTTGTTTATTTTTGCAAATTGCTCAAAAAACGACAGCACACCAATCACTCCTTTGCCTACTGATGCCTACTACTATCCTCCTTTAACAGGCGATACTTGGGATAGTAAAACCGCCACATCTTTAAGTTGGGATGTTGCAAAACTTACCGAAGCTTTTGATTACGCTGGTACAAAAAGCACCTATGGTTTAATCGTACTACATCATGGAAAAATTGTAAAAGAACAATATTGGAATGGTTGGGATAAAACTTCAAAATACTATATTGCTAGTGCTGGTAAAAGTGTTGTAGCTTTTGTGGCAGGAATTGCACAGCAAGAGGGTACAATTAATATTAATAACAAAACATCGCAATACCTTGGTAACGGATGGACAAATTTGCCGTTAGCAAAAGAAATTTTAATTACGGTAAAGCATCAATTAGCAATGACAACAGGGCTTGATGATAATGTACCCGATGACAATTGTGTTACACCAAGTTGTTTAATTTATAAAGCCGACGCTGGATTACGCTGGGCTTACCACAATGCACCGTATAGATTAATACATGATGTATTGGCTGCCGCTAGTGGAAAAACATGGAATGCCTACTGCAAAGAAAAATTGTTTGATAAAATTGGTATGCCTAATGCATTTTGGCTAAATAATGTAATGTGGTGTACAACAAGGGAAGCTGCCCGTTTTGGTAGCCTTACTTTGCGTAAAGGGGAGTGGAATGGAACACAGTTATTAGCCGATCAAGCTTATTTTAATGCAATGACCAATACATCGCAAAATCATAATTTAAGTTATGGCTATTTATGGTGGTTAAATGGTAAAGCTAGTACAATGGTACCTGGTTTGCAAACTGTATTTAATACAAGCCTTGCACCCAATGCTCCTGCCGATATGTATATGGCTTTGGGTAAAGATGATAAAAAAATATATGTAATACCTAGCTTAGATGTGGTAGTAGTAAGGCTTGGAGATAATGCTAGTGGAACTGCAACACTTGGCCCAAGTAGTTTTGATAACGAACTTTGGGGAAGATTAAAATTAGCGATGAAGTACTAATTTTACATAAATAATTACTTAACAAATCGAATGGATTTCCATTCGATTTTTTTTTGGATAAATAATATTTTTTTAAGCATGCAACATTTACTTTATTTTGGCTACTTTATATTGTACAACGTTTAATTATCGTTTTATTAAATTAACTAATTAACCATTAACACCTAACTATCTGTCTTTAATAACCAACATAACATCGGCTGAGGAATTAGTGCAACAATGTATTAATGGCAACAGCAATGCTTACAAAGCCTTGTACGAAAAATATGCTAAAGCAATGTATAATACTGCTTTACGTATTGTAGGCAAAGTGCCAGATGCTGAGGATGTGTTGCAAGAAGCTTTCACCGATGCTTTTGTACAGTTAAAAACATTTGAACACAAGTCCACTTTTGGAGCATGGTTAAAGCAAATTGTAATTTTTAAAAGTATTGGTTTTTTAAAAAAACAACGACTATCCTTTGCAGAGTTAAATGAAAATGTACATGATGTAGTTGAAGAAAAAGAAATAAATGATGTACAAAAATTAAATAATTCAAACTGATTGGTTATTTTTTTGTTTTTTTTT
>JANNWD010000568.1:0-1512 GCA_031408315.1 Bacteroidota bacterium | reverse complement strand
GAAAAACAGGGCATTTTAAAAACAGCAAAGCGGGTCAACAATTATTTAAAGGAGGAAAAGATCAATATTTTACATACACATCTTTTTCATGCCGATTTAATGGCAGCGGTCTTAAAAACTTTTTTCAATAAAAACATCCTTATCATTTCCACCAAGCATGGGTACCAGGAAAAAGTGCTTCAACAATATGATCCGATCAATTATAAAAAACCCAACGATCTTTATTACCATATTACAAAGTATATCCTGCGGAAGATTGATATCAATATTGCTGTATCAAAAGCTATGGCCGATCTCTATTTTAACCTCGGCATGTGCAAAACGCATTTCCCATACATTCATCACGGTATTAACTTTCCTGAATTTGATAAACTGCCACCTGGTGAAAGTTTTCGAAAAGCTACTCCTCAATTAATTACTGTGGGCCGAATTGAAATTATTAAAGGACATCATTTTTTAATTGATGCCATGCCTGCGATACTGGCAGCTTTTCCACAAACAAAATTATTGATACTGGGTGATGGTACTGAAAAAGCGAATTGCGAAAAGCAGGTAACAGATACCAACCTGCAGAACAATGTAGAGTTTATGGGTTTTGTGCAACAGCCATATCAGTACATCAACAATTCCGATATTGTTATTCAACCTTCTTTTTTTGAATCTTTTGGTTTGGTATTTATAGAAGGACTTGCTTTAAAAACCCCCATCGTTGCTTTTGATGTACCCGCAGGCAATGAAATTTTGGAAAATGATAAAACTGCATTGCTGGTAAGTAAAGGCGATAGCAAGGCTTTGGCTGAAAAAATTATCTATTTGCTTCAAAACCCTGATGTTGCAAAGCAGATTGCAGAAAATGCCTACGAAAAATATAAAAATGAATTTACTACCGAAGCTATGGTAAAGAAAATGGCTGCCTGGTACAAAAGTCTTTCCTTATAATTTTTTACCCACAGCATGCCAG
This sequence comes from Bacteroidota bacterium, assembly GCA_031408315.1. Lineage (GTDB taxonomy): Bacteria > Bacteroidota > Bacteroidia > Chitinophagales > Chitinophagaceae > Ferruginibacter. Next base: position 551 of record JANNWD010000568.1, on the reverse strand, counting down.
AAAGCTGATTTTTCGCCAAACCTTATCTCTGTCAATCCCGCTTCCTTCATCATGGCTTCAATTTCGGGTTTTAAAAACCGTTGCTCCAGTTTTGTGCCAAACCGGTCCAGGCAATCGTTTCGCAGATTATAGAAAGGCTTATTGTAATAAGGTTCGAGGGGTATTTTTTTAGCAAGGCTGTGTAATTTCATTTTGTGTAATAAACTGGCAAACCTGGACAAGGGCCAGTAAATTAAAACAGCCAGCGTATCACAGGTAAACCTTTTTAATCCTTGCGGCATCCGGGATATAACTTTGCGCAACCCATCCGACAGGTAAAAAATTGTTTTAAAAATTATTCCACGATTATCGAAACGGTAATAGAGGTACACATAAAAATATACGCCTTTCTTTATTTTTTTTACACATCTGATGAGTGCTTTTTTTGTATCGGGTATATGGTGCAGCACGCCAATGCTCATGCCAAAGTCAAAAGTTTCATCATTCCAGGGGATGGTATCAACACTGGCTTTGGTAATGCGTACGTTTTCTTTTTGTCCCAGCATTTTATC
>JANNWD010000567.1:0-1699 GCA_031408315.1 Bacteroidota bacterium | reverse complement strand
GCTTACGCCACTATCTGTGTTGTTCTGATCGTTTAATACTATGCTCAATGTTGCTTATTATTTTTTATACTTTTTGAAGTAAGACCATAAATTCTTCGATAGAAAGATTAATTTCTTTCAATATTGTTCTTAATAATGGGCGGCTTATATCAACCCCCGCATGGTGTGGGATAGTCGTATATCGGCCATCAGGGTGCCTGTAGAAAACATGGCTTCCCTTTTGCCTAATGACTTTGAACCCTAGTAATAATAAAATTTTCTCTAAAACCCGGGCATGAGTTATTGGAAGCCTGCTCATACGTGTACTAAAATATTTTGAAAGCCCACCCATTCAGGGATAGATGCCAATTCATCTGCGGTCATTTCTTCCAGACAAAGTTCAATGACCTCCTTTAAATTAACATTCAATTCATCCAAACTTTTTGCCTGTGTATGTGCCCCCGGCAGACTAGGTATAGTTCCAATATACAAACCTGTATCAACATCTCTTTGTACCTGAGCCACAAATTGATAATCTTTCATACTAAACTATATTAAAATGCAAAATTACACTTAATTGATTTTGGAAATGCTATACAGAATGTAGTTCATTCTCAACTTCCACACCACCCATTCTCACTTCAAAATCTTTCATACTACTCATATTTCCCTGCATTTCCAATTTGCCTTCTGTAATCAATTCTTTTAAACGCCAAAGGAGAAATGCATCGCCGGTTGTTTCTTTTGCTTTTCCATAATATTGAGAAAGCAGTTTATTTACTTTCATGAAATCTTTACTTATAAAGTTCAGCAATTCGTTATCGTAGTAATGATATCCTTTTTGCACAAGTTTTTTTCCTCCTTCCAATAACCTGATGCCTTTATTTTCATTTCCAAGTTTGGTCCATTCATCAGGATCTATTTCAAACTCACTTAGAGTAATTGGTCTTGCCAATTTTTTAGCCTTTACAAATTCTTTTGGTTGAATCTGAAACAAACTTGTGGGATAAAAAATGTTTCCTTTTTCATTGATGAATGGCAGGTTGTTGAGATACAGAATAAATATCCTTCCCTGAAAATCTTTGAATTGACTCATTAACCAATAATAACCTGAAACATCGTGTTTATTTTGTGCAGCCCAAATCCATATTATCTCTTCAGGATTGGATGTAAGTTTTTCTTTTAGTTGAATAACCTCTTTGTTGTCATCTACATGGCCATCACCGGCTATGCCGCTGTAGTGGCCGTCTTGCAAAATATCCTTCCACCATTGATGGCGATTTGCTATGCCTTCTTCTGTATAAATATCGTTGATTGGCCCAACAGCATAATCATCCTGTATGACTACAATTTCACCATCCATTGTAGGGTCAAGTTCAAAACTTTTTTTGAGTGCATCCTTATTTGCCGGTTCAAAAACGATGTGTATCATTTTGTGTTTAATGTTGAGTGTTTTTTTTGTGTATGGTTTTGTCTTACTACTTGCTACTATCATCCTCTTTTCGATATTATTCTATCAGCAGTTCTATTCCTTCACCTTTGCATGGTTCTGCAAAGTCTGAATCGTGTGATGCTAATTTGGTTATGTTGTGAATTTTGCAAGTGGCTAGAATAATGGCATCGTTTGGAAGGAGGTTGTATTTTTTCATCAGATCGGGAACTAGTTTAAATAAACTGTCTTCGGTTGCTAAAAAATCAAACTTTTTAAGTAGCGCAAAAC
>JANNWD010000566.1:0-15944 GCA_031408315.1 Bacteroidota bacterium | reverse complement strand
ATCGCTAGTAGCAACTTTTGCACTACCGCCAATTAATTTCCAAATTTCGGCACGGCGGTGGTGGTACTGCCAACTTAATCTTTTAGTAGGGGCAACAACCAAAATTTTTGGGCTTAGCTTTCCGCTAATGGTTAATTGGTTTTTAGTAAGATGAGGAAAATAAATTTCAATAAATTTATCTGCATCATTTTCATCTAGCACAAAAAAGCCTCCCCAAGGTCGTTTGGTATCAATTTTTGTAATTGTTAAGTTTTGTTTAGAAAGATAGTTTTCTATTTCTTCAAAAATTTCGTTTTGTGTTATAGAGATAATGTTAATCACTGTAAAGTATATTTTATTAAATAAAATTTATCTACCCATATAAACCATTAAAATTTGTACATCGCTAGGGTTTACACCACTTATTCGGCTGGCTTGCCCAAGTGTACGAGGCTTAATTTTTGTAAACTTTTGTTTGGCTTCGTTGCTTAACGAGTTTAATTTTTCGTAATTAAAATTTTCAGGTATCATCAACTCTTCTAACTGACCCATTTTTGCAGCTAACTCTTTTTCTTTTTCAATATAACTATCATACTTTAATTGTATTTCTACTTGCTCCAATACCTCTTTATCAAAATTTACCAAGGCGTTTTTTACTTTTGGTAAATGTTTTTGCATTTGTTGTAAACCAATATTGGGGCGTAATATAAGCTGTGCTGCTTTTTGCCTTACTACTATTGGAGATGATTGTACGCTTTCTAAATATTCATTTGCTTCAGCAGGCTCAATAGCTAATGTTTGTAAAATAGTTTTTACTTCATCTACTTTATTAATTTTTTCAAGCACCCTTTCCATACGTTGTTGCGATGCTAAGCCCAATCTATAACTTTTTTCGGTAAGGCGTATATCGGCATTATCTTGCCTTAGCAGTGTTCTAAACTCTGCCCGACTAGTAAACATTCTGTATGGCTCATCGGTTCCTTTATTAATTAAATCATCTATTAATACACCAATATAAGCTTCACTTCTTTTCAAAATAAACGCTTCTTTATTTATTGCTTTTTGGTGTGCATTTATACCAGCCATTAAACCTTGACAAGCCGCTTCTTCATAACCGGTAGTTCCATTAATTTGCCCAGCAAAAAATAAGTTTTCAATTAACTTTGTTTCTAAGCTAAATTTTAATTGAGTAGGTGGAAAATAATCGTACTCAATGGCATAACCAGGCCTAAACATTTTACAGTTTTCAAAACCAGGCACTTTTTTAAGTGCTTGATACTGAACTTCTTCTGGCAAAGAAGATGAAAATCCATTTACATATATTTCAACGGTGTTAAAGCCTTCTGGTTCTACAAAAAGTTGATGCCTATCTCTCTCGGCAAATCTATTTATTTTATCTTCAATGCTTGGGCAATACCTTGGGCCTGTTCCTTGTATTCTTCCTTGAAACATAGGGCTTTGCTCAAAACCTGTTTTTAAAATATCATGTACTTCTTGGCTTGTGTACGTTATCCAACAACTTTTTTGCTGAGTGGCTGTTATTTTTTTTGTATCAGTATAGCTAAAACCTACCATTTCGTCATCACCACACTGTTCTTCCATTTTACTATAATCCAAACTTCGGCCGTCAATACGTGGCGGTGTACCTGTTTTTAATCTATCACTTTCAAAACCTAAACTTACTAATTGTTCGGTAATGCCTGTTGCAGCTTTTTCTGCCATTCTTCCACCGCCCAATTGCTTTTCGCCTATATGTATAATTCCGTTTAAAAAGGTGCCGTTGGTTAAAACAACTGATTTTGCCTTTATTTCATGCCCCAATCCGCTTACAACGCCGTAAACTCTACCATCTTTTACCAAAAGACCATTTACCATATCTTGATAAAAATCAACATTTGGCGTTTGTTCTAGCATCTCTCTCCATTTGGTAGCAAACAACATTCTATCGCTTTGTGCCCTTGGGCTCCACATTGCTGGGCCTTTACTTCTATTCAACATTCTAAACTGAATCATGCTTTCATCGGTAACAATACCACTATACCCACCCAAGGCATCAATTTCTCTTACAATTTGCCCTTTTGCAATACCACCCATAGCAGGATTACAGCTCATTTGGGCAATAGTTTGCATATTCATAGTAATTAACAACACTTTACTACCCAAATTTGCAGCTGCCGCTGCGGCTTCACAACCTGCATGGCCAGCTCCAACTACTATAACATCATATTCTTGAAACATAGTGCAAAGATACTAAACACTAATTTGTAGGATTACACTGATTTTAAAGCAAATTATCAAACTGTTTTAATTGATTTTTTTGCTCTACAACCTCCTCTAGGCTTTCGCCTTGGTTAAGCTGATTATACTCATAAGCCCCAAAGGTTGAAAGAGTTTGTAGGTAGTTTTTATTATTGAGCAAGAAGTCTTCTTGTTTTTTACTAGTTATTACTTCTAAAATATCTAAACTGCTTATTTTATCTATCATTAATAAACATTGAGGAAAAAAGGTTTTTTGGTACAGTTTTTCAAAATATCTCTTCGTTTCATGAACATCAACCCTGTTGCCCCTGTTTTTATTATGTAAAATCTTCTCCGCTCTAATATTAATAAAGTTCCAACAAAGCCTAAGCTCTTCTTCTTTTCTTAAGTCAAAAAATGTTATAGGTATTATATGATCAAACTGCCAAGCTTTAGAAAAGTTATCCCAGTTTAACTCTTCATCAAATTGAATTTCTATCCACTTTCTAAATCCTTCAATATCTAACCCAAAATATGGGGCATATTGGCTGCTTTTATTTCGTTCTAATACATATCTACGTAGTGCTATTTGCCATTTACGCTTTTCATTAAAGTTAAAATCAGCTTCTGTTTGTTCCGCTTTGTTAGCCATTTAACAAAATTAATACTTGTTTCGGTACGAAACTGGGATATGTGGAACATTTCGCTATTGATTGTTTCTGGGTGAAACTGTTACTTGTGAAACTTTTTAAAATAGAGTTTTAGGTACATGTCCTCTGCATTCCGCATTTTTTTTATATCGTTAGTAGATTTATCCTTGTAACCACACAGGTGTAAAGCTCCATGAAAAATTACACGATGGATTTCTTCTTTAAAAGCGGTTTGATGGATTTGAGCATTATCTCTCACCCTTTCTATACTTATATATATGTCGCCAATTACAGGAAAATGTTTGTCGGCTAAATTGAACGTAATAATATCGGTGAAGGAATTATGATTCAAAAACTGTTTGTTCATTTGCAATAAATAATCATCTTTACAAAAAACATAGTTTAAAAAAGCTAAAGCAGTTTTCTCTTTTTTAAATAAAGAAATGAGTTCGACTTTAAGTTTTGTTTTATTTTGGAAAGACGTTGAGGGGACGTCTAAATAATTAAAGGTGATAATTGCCATAGTTTATTTTCTAATATCGAAATTAAAAAAGTATTTTGAAATGGTAACTTTGAGGCTTAATATAACTAGAGTAAAATAAACAAGTTTCTATCGGTGCTAATATCTTAGAAAAATTAAAGTATGAATAAACGATTATCGGAAATCGAGATAGGAAAAAGGGTTGTTATAAAGTATTTTGAAAATGATGAATTATTTTTAAAATTGATGGAAATGGGCTTAGTGCCTGGTGAAGTTATTTTGGTTGATCAAGTTGCTCCACTTGGCGATCCAATTTGCATAAAAGTTAGCGGCTACAGTTTAAGCTTACGAATTGATGAAGCTGAAGGAATAATTGTAGAAGATGAAGTATTAATGATACAATAAATTGATTATCACATAATTATGAATATTGGATTGTATTTTGGTAGCTTTAACCCTATACATATTGGCCATTTAATTATTGCTAATTTTTGTGCAACGCAAACTAATTTAGAGCAAGTGTGGTTTGTAATTTCGCCACAAAATCCTCTTAAAAGTCCAAATAGCCTTTTAAATGAATATCACCGTTTGCACATGGTAAATGCTTCAATTGAAGATGATGTAAAATTAAAAAGCAGCAAAGTAGAATTTAATTTACCAAAGCCCTCTTACACTATTGATACGCTTACTTATTTAAAAGAGCAATATCCGCAACATAATTTTAATATTATAATGGGCAGCGATAGTTTTCAAAATTTAGACAAATGGAAAAACTATCAACAACTGCTAAAACATAATACACTTTACATTTACAAGCGGTCTGGCTTTGAAATTGTAAATACCTTAAATGCCAACATTGTAGAGCTAAAAGCACCGCTTTTAGATATTTCGAGTACACATATACGTAATTTAGTAAAAGAAAAAAAGTCTATACGTTTTTTAGTGCCAGATGCTGTAGAGAAGGAAATTGAAGCTAATAATTATTATAGGTAATGATGGCAATTAAATAGGTTAATAGAAAAACTAAATTATAAAGCCCAATAGTAAACAGCCACCAACTATAAATGGTGGTGCAATTATTGTAAATTGAAGTACTAAGAATGTGATAACAATTACTGCAATATTTGTAATACTAATTAAATTAAGTTCAAGTATAGAAATATCTTTTAATAAATAAAATGTAGCAGCAAGCATAATACCCACAACGGCTGCATTAATTCCTTCCAAAGCCCTATACACTACTACAAACTTTTTTAAATATTGCCATACCGGAAAAAAGAATAATACCAATAATGCACTTGGTAAAAAAATAGCAATAGCACCAATTATACAACCTAGTGCTTGTTGAATTTTACCTTCGCCTTTTAGAGCAAGCCCACCGGTAAAAGCGGCTATTGAAAAAACGGGGCCAGGTATTGCTCTAACCATTCCGGCACCAGTAAGTAATTCATCTTTTTCTAATCGTATTACGTTTACATCATTTTTCTTTATCATTCTTTCGGAAGTTGGTCGGGCCACAAACTGATCTAACATTAATGGAATTAAAACATCGCCACCACCAAAAACAAAACTTCCAAAACGATAATTATTTTCAAATAAATTAAAAGCTTTCCTGTTTTCCCACTGTTGTTTACGGGCAGTTTCACTTAATGCTCCTGCAATAATAAATAGCAGCACAAAAAGCCAAATATTTGTCCAACGAATTTGTCGTGGCTTAATTTTTTCTCCATCGGGAATACGCTTGTTACTAAAATTGGTAGCTATACCACCAAGTACAATTAACAATGGAATAATTATAGGATTCTTAAAAAATAAAAAACAAGCAACTAAAGCAGCTAACATAATTACTTGTGTAATTGTATTTTTTATAGATAGTTTGAATGCTCTAAAGCCGGCAAAAGCTAAAAAGCCTATAGCCATGGGTTGTACAAACTGAAAAATACTTGTAGCTAAACTACCTTTTGTACCAATAGACGTTACTAAAAAAGATAAAGCCCCCATTAAAATACAAGCAGGTAAAATCCAAATTATTAATGTAAGTACAGCTAAAGAAATGCCACCTCGTTTGTATCCAATAAGTGTAAGTGTTTGTGTACTTGAAGCACCTGGTAATAATTGACAAAAAGAAATATATTCCATCAACTCTTCTTTGGTAACATCTCTACGTTTATCAACAAAAGTTTTCATCATCATACCAATATGTCCTTGTGGCCCACCAAAGGCGGTAACACTATGCAACAAAACGGCTTTTAAAAAAGGTATATGACGCAGCAGTTTCAAGGTTTGAATATACAAAAAAGCCCCCAAGTTGGGGGCTAAATTATATATACTAAGATTATTTTATTTATTCTCTAAACGAATATTGTATTTTGCAACAAACTTTTTTTGCTCTACCATAACATTTTCATCTAGCACTTCTATCTTTTTTTGCCAGCCATCAAACTCATCTTGTAGTTTTTTTAATTGCTCGTCATTACCTTGTTGTTTTAACATGTTTATTAAAACGCCATAACTACCAACAATACCGTCAAAGTCATTTATCATGGCTTGCCTAAATGCTTCACCATCTTTAGGACCGCTTAGCGCTTTGGCTTCTGCAATTTTTGCTTTTGCGGCATTTTGCACTTTTGTTAGTTTACCTAATGCATCGGCAGTATCACTTTTCATATTATTTACTTCATTCATTAAACTCATTTGTATGCCAACAAGTTTATCATTAAAGTCTTTAGCATCTTTTGTTCCGCAACTTACTAGTGCAACTAATGTAAAGAGTACAGCAATTAATTTTAGTGATTTCATTTTTTTAGTTTTGATTAATAATTATTTTTTTAGCCCAATTTCTCGTAGGCGTTCATCTAAATATTCTCCAGCACTTGCATCATCATAAGCTTTAGGGTGGGTGTCATCAATACAAGTATCAAGGCAACGCAAGCTCATACTACTTTTTGGATGAAGAAAAAACGGTATTGAAAAACGAGATGTATGCCATAATTCTCTAGCAGGATTTACAACCCTATGTGTAGTGCTACATAGTTTGTTGTTAGTAAATCGTTGTAACATATCCCCAACATTTACCACAATTTGCTCTGGCAAACTAGTAACACCAACCCATTCGTTTTGTTTGGTTAATATTTGCAAACCATCTGCACTAGCCCCCACAAGCAATGTAATTAAATTAATATCCTCATGTTGCTCTGCCCGTATTGCACTTTTAGGTTCATGTGTTATTGGTGGGTAATGTATGGCACGTAAAATAGAATTTCCATTATACACATACTCATCAAAATAATGTTCATCTAAATTTAAATACAATGCAATAGCTTGTAACAAAGCAGTACCGCTTTTTTCAAATGCTCTGTAAGCATCGGCAAAAGTTTTATTAAAAGGTGCTACTTCATTTATACTAACATTGGGTGGGTATTCTTCTTCTTTATAATTATCTCTTGGTGTTTGCCCATATTGAAAAAACTCTTTCAAATCTGGAGCATCACTTCCTTTTGCATGCTCTTTACCAAAACTTGTGTAGCCACGTTGCCCTGCCAACTCTGGTATTTCGTAGGTCTTTTTTTTATCTAGCGGTAAGCTAAAAAACTCTTGTACATATCTATATAAATCTGCAATAAGTTCATCTGGCACACCATGATTTTTTACTGCAACAAACCCTACTTCTTCGTAGGCTTTGCCTAGCTCTTGCACAAATGCATTTTTGCGTTTTTCATCTCCACTTAAAAATTCTGCTAAATCAACCGAAGGAATTGCCATAATCGTTATTTTTATTACCTCTAAATTAATTGTAATTTACAAAATGTACAAATCTACTTTATACGTACCGCTTATTTGCCTTAGTGTTTTAGTAAGCTGTAGCCACAAAATTGTTAATACCACTAATTATAGCTTTAAAGCTGAAAATAATATACCAGCATATAATAACTTAAATTATTGGGCTGCACACCCACAAAAAAAAGACATGAGTGATAATGTACCTAAGCCTTTAGGAATTTACGACACAACACAAAAACAAGTAGATGTTTTTTTTATACACCCTACAACTTTAATTGATAATGATGACTTAAGATTAAACGCCCCTGTTGACGATACTCTAATAAATAAAAAAACGGATGAAAGCACTATTTTATATCAAGCCAGTGTATTTAACGAAAGTTGCAATGTGTATGCACCACGTTACAGGAAAGCACATATAAAAGCATTTTTTTTGCCTGCGGCAGATGTACAACAAAATTTTGATTTAGCTTATGCCGATGTTAAAAATGCTTTTGAAACCTACTTGGGTTTATACAATAATGGCAAACCAATAATTATTGCAGCACACAGCCAAGGAACTTTACATGCAGCTAAATTATTAAAAGAATTTTTTGAAGACAAGCCTTTGCAAAATAAATTAGTGTGTGCTTACATAATAGGCTTACCAATAACACAAAATTATTTTAGCGTATTACAACCTTGTAGTAATAGTTGGCAAACAGGTTGTTTTGTAAGTTGGCGTACTTTTAAAAGAGGCTTTGAAGGTACTCCGTATATTTTAAAAGAAACACAAAAAGCCGTTGTTGTAAACCCACTTACCTGGACAATGGATACTATAAAAGCACCAGCCACAAAAAATAAAGGCGGCGTACTAAAAAATTTTAATAGAATAAAAAATAGTGTGGTTAATGCCCAAGTGTATAAAAATATCTTATGGACGAGCAAACCGAAATTTTTTGGTAATATTTTTTTAACTACAAAAAATTATCATATAGCCGATTATAATTTTTTTTATGTAAATATTAGGGAAAATGTAAAGGAAAGAATTGGTGCCTTTTGGAAGAGGTGATTTATTAAAAAATTAGTGTAAGTAGTTAAATGCATTTAGAAAATAAGTGTTTGCATTATATTGGAATAATTTAGAGATAGAACAAAATAAGATCTTGCTAAATTATATCTAACTTTAATAATCAATAATTGATTGAAAAAAATTGTAGTTACTTAGTTTTACAATGAAGCAAATGGAAACTAATTTTAAAGAAAAGCAAATTTTTTATTGAATATTTTGGAATTGCAAATTTTATAAAATGGTAAATTTTGTGTAGTATTATTTACACTACCATTTTAAGGTGACCTTTAATATAGACTAAAAATTAATGACAGAAATAGACGTATTAAAATTTGCTTTGAACCAATTTGCTGACATATCAGCGGACGATTTTGAACTTTCAACTACTTTTTGGTATCAGAAAAAATATAAAAAAGGAGAATATTACAATCAACACAAATCCGTTTGTAAATATTTAGGTTTCATAACTAATGGCGTTTTTCGTTCCTACATTATTGACAACAAAACAAGCGAAGAGAAAAATGTTTTTCTATATTCAACAAATCAATTTGTAGTAACATTCAAGAGTTTTATAAACCAAATTCCTTGCGACTATCACACCCAAGCAATGACAGATGCTTCAGTAATTTACATCAACATTGCCGACCTACTCTCACTTTATAAGCAATCACATAAATGGGAAACATTTGGACGAATCTTAGCACAAGAAGCTTTTAATGTAGCCGTTGCAAGAACAGAAAGTTTCGTATTCCAAACACCAGAAGAACGTTATTTAGATTTGATAAAGCATCATCCCGACATCTTCAATAATATTCCGTTATATCATATTTCATCGTATTTGGGTATTCAAGGGCCTTCTTTAAGTCGTATCAGAAAAAGAATTTCGGGCAAGTGATACGATTTTAACTTGGGTTAAAATTTTACTGAAAAAGAAGTTAGACTTTTACATTATGAAATCAAAAACTATCGTATTCATACACGGACTGTTTGTAAACCCAGAGAGTTGGACTGATTGGAAAACCTATTTTGAGGCAAAGGGCTATAAATGCTATACACCAGCAAATCCATTTCACGAAGGAAATCCAACAAATTTAAGAAAACAAATCAATCCCAATTTGTCAAAAGTAAATTTTGAAGATGTTGTAAATAACATCGTAAAACTAATTGACACTTTACCCGAAAAACCAATTGTTATTGGTCATTCGTTAGCAGGTTTGGTAGTCCAAAAATTGGTTTCAATAGACAAAGTAGCTGCAGGAGTTTGTATTGACGGGGCAGCACCACAAGGAATTGTAACGACAAAATGGAGTTTTTGGAAAGTTAACGGGGCAGTTGTAAACCCATTCAAAGGAAATTCGGTTTTTGAGCCTAACAAAAAATGGTTTCACTATGCTTTTTGCAACACAATGACAAGGGCAGAATCCGACATAGTATTTGACAAATACGTTGTGCCTGAAAGCAGAAACATACCTAGAGGAACATTAAAAAGTTTTGCTAAAATTGACTTTAAAAAACCACATCAGCCTTTACTTTTTATTGCAGGAGAAAAAGACCATTGTGTGCCAGCATCCTTAAACTTAAAGAATTTCAAAGCATACAAAGACACAAATAGCATCAAAGAGTTTAAAGAGTTTAAAGGTCGGGGACACTTCATTTGCGGAGAACCAAAATGGCAAGAAGTAGCAGACTACATTTTGAATTGGCTAAACTAAAAGAGTAAACGGAATATATAAAGGGGTTTGTCAAATGTGTGGTAAGTTGTAAAAATATAAGCATTTATCATTCTATTTTGCATTTGTTTTGGCTTTACGAAATACTATTTCGCCACTTTGGCAAGACCCTTTTCGTTATAGATAAAATCTTTACAAACCAAACCTCTCACTCAACTCTAACATTTTATCAATTGGCTTTTTTGCAGAAAGGCGTAATTCTTCATTCATTGTAATTTCGGGTAATTCGTATTTAAGGCATAAATAAAGCTTTTCTAGCGTATTTAATTTCATGTGAGGGCAATCATTACAAGCACAGGTGTTTGTAGGCGGAGCAGGGATAAATGTTTTACCTGGGCTATTCTTTTGCATTTGGTGTAAAATACCTGTTTCGGTAACTATAATAAATTCCATAGCATCGCTATTTTTACTGTAGTTTAATAAACCAGTGGTGCTGCCAATATAATCGGCAAGGCGTAATACAGGTTCTTCACACTCTGGGTGGGCAATAACTTTTGCTTGTGGGTGGCGTATTTTTAGTTTCGTTAATTTTTCTACACTAAAAATTTCATGTACCATACAGCTACCATTCCAAAGTAGCATATTTCTACCAGTAACTTTGTTTATATAAGCTCCCAGATTTTTATCGGGTGCAAAAATAATTTTTTGATCGATAGGTAAACTTTCTACAATCTTTTGTGCATTACTACTGGTGCAAATAATATCACTCAATGCTTTAATACCTGCACTGCAGTTAATATAAGTAATTACAATATGATCGGGATATTTATCTCTAAATATTTTAAATAAAGGTGGAGGTGCACTATCGCTTAAACTGCAACCTGCATTTAAATCTGGCAATAAAACTTTTTTACTAGGATTTAATATTTTAGCTGTTTCTGCCATAAAATGTACACCAGCAAATAAAATTATATCAGCAGTAGTTTTTTCAGCTTTTTGTGCAAGCCCTAGGCTATCACCAATAAAATCGGCAACATCTTGTATATCTGGCTCTTGATAATAATGGGCTAAGATGATTGCATTTTTTTCTTTTTTTAATTTTTCAATTTCTGCAAATAAATCTAATGTTGGATCTATATGAATATTTAAAAATCCGACGGTTTGTAAATTTTCTTTTGCGGTGTTAATATCTACCATAATATGTATTAATACTATTTATTTATATAATCATCTATTACTATTAGGGGTGTTAATATGTGGATAGATGAATTTTTAAAACTAATGTAAAAGTAAAAACTTTAGTTTATTAACAACTACTCACTTTTAATTAACATTTTATTATTTTTAATAAACCCATTAAATCTATTGTTCAGTAAAATAAATTTCCTCTTTTTTAAACAACGGTGGATAAAATTAGTTGTGCAAAATTAATCTATAAAAAAAATTAACAATGCTGTTAATAGCCGTAGGATAAAAAGTAGATTATGAACAGTAAACCTAATTATCTTACCTAAACCTACAATTTATACGCCAATTAACCACCATATCAAAACATAAAAAACAGGGTTATTAACCTAAAATAAGGGTTACTAACAATGGTATGTTAATTACAGTTTTTTAGGTACAAATTTTATAAATCTGTTCTACTATTATCTCTGTTAATTTGTTTATTACGTTATAAAAATATCTCTATGTATTTAATACCTTTTTACTATTTATGGACCAAAAACCACAAAACCCCTATACCTAAAGGCTTTTTACACTCAAAATTAAGCCAATTATATATATTTTTACCCTATTTTTGCCGTCCAAAAATCAACATTTTAGTTTTATGCAAATTATTCAGAATATACGTGATAAAGGAGCAGCAGTTGTAATTACTGTAATTGCACTTAGTTTAATTGGGTTTTTATTAATGGATGCAAAACAAGGTAGTAATAAATTGTTTAGCTCATCTAACACCGATTTTGGAAGTGTAAATGGCAGTACAATTAATAAAGATGAATTTACTAAAAAAGTAAAAGCCTCCGAAGCACAACAAGAGCAACAGCAACAACGTAAACTTAGTGCTGCCGAAAGTGCACAAGTAAGAGACCAAGTGTGGAACCAAATGATTGCTGAGAAAGTATTTTATGCCGAGGCAAATAAACTAGGTATAAACTTTACATCAAAAGAATTAACTGCTGTATTATCTGCTAATACACCCGATAATCCTTTATTGCAAGATAAAAGTATGATTGACCCTGCAACAGGAATGGTTGATCAATCAAAACTTAAGGAAGCCCTTAGTACCATAAAAAAATCGAAAGGTGAGCAAAGAGACCAAATTGAAGCACAGGTAATTGAACCGCAAAAAATAGGAAGTATTTCTCAAAAATATATGGGTATGTTAAATGCAGCGGCATATTACCCTACTTGGATGGAAGAACAAGATAATAAGGATGCAAAAAGTTTTGCAACAATATCTTACGTGGCAGTACCTTATAATGTAATTAGCGATAGTACAATTAAAGTAACTGATGCCGAAGTTGAAAAATATGTAGCTACTCATAAAGACTTATTTAAGCAAGAGGCCGGTAGAAAAATTAGCTATGTAACATTTAGCCAATTACCGAGTGCTGCAGATAGTTTAAAAACTAAAGATTTAGTGCAAGGGTTGAAAGAAAGCTTTCAGGCAGATAATAACCCAAAAGTTTTTGTAGCAAGAAATTCATCAGCTATTCCTTTTGATAGTATATATAAATCTAAATCATCTATTCAAACTACACAATTAGATTCTATTTTAAAAGTACCACAAGGAACAGTTTATGGTCCTTATTTAGATTACGGCAGCTATGTTGTAGCAAAAATATTAGGCAGTAAAATAACTGCAGATAGTGCAAAAGCAAGACATATATTAATTGCAACAGTTGACCCACAAAGCGGTAATCCTTTAATGAGTGATAGTGCTGCAAAAAAACTGGCCGACAGTATTTTAACGGCTATTAAAGGTGGAGCAGATTTTGCCGCAATGGTTAGTAAATACAGCACCGACCAAGGTAGTAAAGATAAAGGCGGAGTGTACGAATCTTTTGCTTACGGACAAATGGTACCAGAATTTAATGATTTTAGTTTTACTAAACCAGTTGGTACAAAAGATGTTGTAAAAACACAATTTGGTTACCACGTAATGGAAGCAATGGGTACAAAAGGAAGTAGCCTAAAATATAAAATAGCTTTTGTAGCAAGGGAAATAATTGCTAGCGAAGAAACAATAAACAATTCAAGTAATGAGGCTACAAAAGCATCATCAGAAAAAGAAGCTATTAAATTAGATGCTTACTTAAAAGCAAAAGGATTAAACAAAATAACAACACCAAACCCACTAAAAGAAAACGATTTTTCTATTGGGCAATTGCAAGATGCTAGAGCTTTGGTAAAATGGGCATTTGAAGCTAAAAAAGGTGAAGTAAGTGAGCCGTTTAGTATTGGAGATCAGTTTGTAGTAGCGGTGTTAGATAAAATTTATGCAGAAGGTACACAAGATGCTGCAACAGCAAGACCAATGGCAGAAAGAGATATTAAAAATGAAAAAAAGGCCGCAGAAATTACTAAAAAATTAGGTACAGCACCAACGTTAGAAAGTGCAGCTGCAGCTTACCAACAACAAGTACAAATTGCAGGTGCAGATAGCTCAATAATATTCAACGGACAAATGATTAACGGTATTGGTAATGAGCCAAAATTATTTGGTGCAGCCTTCAATAAAACTAATCAAACAAAAGTAACACCACCAATTGTTGGTAAAAGTGGTGTGTATGTAATAAAGGTAAATAGCGTAGAAGAAAAAGCAGCATTAAGCCCAGAAGCTGCCGAAGCTGTACGTAAAGAACGACTTACTACCATACGTAGCCAAGGTGCTGGTAATTGGTACGAAGGCTTAAAAAAACAAGTAACTATTAAAGATAACCGTAGTACATTTTACTAATTAAGGAAATACTATTTAATATAAAAACCATCGCTAAAAAGCGGTGGTTTTTATTTATCTGTCATTTCGACGAAGGAGAAATCTATTTTTAGTTTACAACTTTAAGTTTGTTATTTCAACGAAAAACAAGGTTGAAGTTGATAATACATATAACCATACAGCCTTTACGGCAAAATACTTATTACTAGCTCATTTACGCAAAAGGTAAATATTTATCTACCTTAATGTAAACCAATTTACCTTTGTTGTATGAGTGAAGTATTTGTAAATAAGGTGGCCGAAAGTATGTTAACAACAATTGATTTGGAAGAGTTTTATCCCAAAGAACCGACTGCTATTTTTGATATGAAGGATCATTTATTTATGGGCTTAATACTAAAGGAAAAAGAATTTAGAGAAGCCCTAAAAAATATAGATTTTACTATTTACCAAAATAAAAATGTAGCTATTACCTGCACTGCCGATGCTATTGTACCCATGTGGGCTTATATGCTTGCAACATCATACATACAACCATTTGCAAAAGAAATAATTTTTGGCAATGAAAATTTTTTACACCAAACCCTTTTCTTAAAAAAATTAGCAGCAATAAATATTGATGACTATATTGATAAAAGAGTAGTAATAAAAGGTTGTGGTGAATTACCCATTACCGAATTAGCTTATGTAGAAATTACAAAACTATTACGCCCAGTTGTAAAAAGCATTATGTATGGAGAGCCTTGTAGTACGGTGCCTATTTATAAAAAACCAAAAGCGTAAATTGCAAATTACTTTACTATTTCTTTCTTCTATATTCGAAATTGGAAGGTCAAAAAATTAAAACCACCCTCTCTTTTTAAAAATAACTACCATTATAATTGGTATAATAAGCATTAAAGACATGGCTAAATAAAAACCAGTTTGGTTATGGGCCCAAGGAATACGATCAAAGTTCATTCCAAAAATACCCCCAATAACTGTAGCAGGTGCTAATAAACAAGTAACCACCGCCATCACTTTCATTACCTCATTCATTTTTAAATTTACATTGCTTAAATAAAGGTCGTGTAAGTTCATCATCATATCTCGATAGTTTTCGGCAAGGTCATTTGCCTGTATTATATGATCGTACACATCTTTAAAATACTTTTCTGTTTTATCATCTAGTAAACTACTTTCACTACGTAAAATTCCGTTTACCAATTCTCTTACTGGTGCAATGCTACGCTTAAGCACAATCATCTCTTTACGCAATAAGTTTATTTTTGCAAGGCTACGAGTATTGGGGCTTCTAACAATATCTTCTTCTAAATTTTCAATTTTTTCACCCAGCTTTTCCATTACCACAAAATAATTATCTACAATCATATCTATCAAACTGTAAAATAAAAAATCACTTTTTTGTTGTCTAATTTTTGTGCCGTCAACTTTTAGTCGTTCTCTTAAAGGGTTAAATACATCTCTTTTATCATCTTCTTGAAAACTTAATACAAAATCTTTTCCTAACACCAGGCTTATTTGCTCTGTTTCAACAGCACTTTCTTTTTCATTAAAATAAAGCATGTTTAGCAAACAAAAAATTAAACCATTAATTTCATCCATTTTTGGCCGTTGCCCTACACTTAAAATATCTTCTGCAATTAAAAAATGTATTCCGTAATGTGTACAAATTTGTTCAACCGTATCTTTTCTTAATCCATCAATATTTATCCAGCTTACATTAGGCGAATCTATAAAAGTAAAACACTCCTCCACACTTTCTAATCTTTTAACTACTATATCTTTTTCGTTATAATCGTAAATAAAAAAACTACTTTTAGCAGGCTCAACCCTATTGCTTTCAATTGTAGGATTTACTTGCAATACTTTTTTTGTACGCAATAACTCCAAAGGGTTTAATAAGTACGATAACATTTTTTTACTTTCTTTAAACATAAACTAAAGATATAAAAATACTTATCGCCTTAATGCCTTATCAACAAAATTCTTTTGTGCCTTTGTATAGTAAAACCCAAAACCTCTCCTCCTCCTTTCGTAACTTTGCCCAATGCATAATTATTTAGATGAATTGAACGAACCACAAAAAGAAGCTGTAAGCCATATAAATGGGCCGTTAATGATTGTGGCAGGTGCTGGTAGCGGAAAA
>JANNWD010000565.1:0-9832 GCA_031408315.1 Bacteroidota bacterium | reverse complement strand
CATCCTTTAGGATTTAGTTTGTTGCCCAAAAAATTTTCGTTGAGAGAATTGCAAAATTTGTACGAGGCCATATTAGACACAAAAATGGATAGACGAAATTTTAGAAAAAAATTCTTTGCAATGGATTTTTTAATTGATACTGATGAAATGGAAACAGATGTGCCACACCGACCAGGCAAGTTGTATAAATTTAATTACGAAAAATACGAAAAGAAAAAAAAGAAATGGGGCGGTATTGATTTTTAAACTTACCGAATAAAGGCGGTTTTAATAAAATGTTCTTCAACTTCAATTGAAGGGTCTTTTATTAAATCAAACATCAAGTCTGTAGCTTTTTTACCCAATAAATATCCCGATGTTTCAACATAAGGAATATCAAAATGAGAAAATTTAGAAAAGTATCCATCGCTAATGGCTACAACGCTTAAATCGGTTGGAATTGCTAATTGCAATTTTTTTATTGCCCCTACAACACCTGCTAATATCTCATCACTCATTACAAATAAACTATCTGGCTTTATTCCTTTTTTCCACCAATCTAAAACTGTATTTTCGGCCTCTAAACTGTTAGAAACAAAAAACAGCTTTTGCTCAATATCTTTAAAAGAAGCCTTATCTAAAACATTTTTAAATCCTGTAGCCCTGTCTTCGGTTATTGATAATCGCTGGTCATCAAATAAACCATAAATAATAGGGTACTGCTTTGTAGTGTTTTTTAATAACGCTTCAGTAGCAGTTTTAGCGGCAGTTACACCTGGTATTACCACTTTATGGCCATAAGAATTATGTAAAACTTTGTCAAAATAAATAATGGGCACTCCAGAATAAGTTAATTCTTGAAAATGTTCAATATCTTTTGTTTCTTTAGTTAAGGAAACTAAAATTCCCTCAACACCAGCGTTGGCACATATTTCCGAGTTTTCAATTTCTCTATCAACACTATCATTGCTATGTAATATTAATAAGTTGTATCCTTTGCTATGTACAATTTCTTCTACTGCCTTTAAAATACTAGGGAAAAAAAACATAGAAATTTCAGGAATAATTAAACCAATTGTTTTGCTTTTACCACTTCGTAAATTAATGCCAGCTGCATTTACCTTATAGCCCATTTTATCGGCAAGTAGTTTAATTTTTTCGGTTAAGGTGGCACTAACATCTGGCTTATTGCGTAAAGCTTTGGATACCGTGGCAGGATTAATGTTTAATTTTTGGGCAATATCTTTAATAGAAACTCTGTGCATTAATTTTTACAATTAAAAACCTAAGGTAAATAAATTCTCCGCAAACGTTTGCGGAAGTCAACACTTTTTGCTTATAACTTAATCGTTTTACACACTTTTTTGGTGATTATAAAAACTATATTTTATAATTAATTAATTATCAATGTATTAAAAAGTAAAAATATTTTAAATTAATCAAAAATAAATGTTATCAACCCAAAGCAACAGTTAAACTTTTATAATTGTCTTTTGCTATAGTTAATAAATTCTTAACAATAATTTAGCTATTTAATAAAATATACTAAATTGTGTACAGTTTACACATCTATATTTAATGTGTAAACAATGATTTGTTTGAGCCATTAATGAAGTTAACGATTGTTTTTTGCTGCAAGTGCCATCATTACTGCTTATTCACCTTGTTTTAATTTGAGAATTCTTTTGTTATTATAAAATCAAACATTAAAAACTAACATTGCTATTATGAGATTAAAAAATCTAAAACCGCTAGCCATTGTTACCTTTTATTTATTGTTTACTGTGCAGTTGTTTGCACAAAACGGTACATCTGGTAAAGTGGTAAACAAAGAAGGAGTTGGTGTGCCTGGCGTTACTGTTACTGCAAATGGTAAAGTTGTTACAACTACCGATGCAAATGGTAATTTTTCTGCAAACGTAAACTCTGGTGTATTAAGTTTTTCATCAGTTGGGTACGAGTTAGCAACTGCAAATGCTGGAAGCAATGTAGAAGTTGTAATGACTACCAAAGTTGGTTCACAGTCAGAAGTTGTAGTTATTGGTTACGGAAGTGTACGTCGTAAAGATGTTACAGGGGCCGTAGGTAAAGTAAGTGCTGCAAATTTTAACCAAGGTGCCATTACTAATGGTGTAGAAGCATTACAAGGTAAAGTTGCTGGTGTGGCTATTACTCCAGTTGGTGGAGATCCTAACGGTCAAGCTACAATACGTATTAGAGGTATTGGCTCTATCAATGGTAATGCCGATCCATTAGTTGTATTGGATGGTGTACAGTTAAGCGATGCAAAATACATAAATGACATTCCTCCTAGTGAGATTGAAAGTTTTGATATTTTAAAAGATGCATCTGCGACTGCTATTTATGGTAGCCGTGGTGCAAATGGTGTTGTATTAATTACCACTAAAAAAGGTCGTAACGGTCAAGCAAAAGTTGAGTATAGCAGTTTTGTTACTAATGAAAAAGTAGCTAATACAGTTGACTTGATGAGTGCAGGTGATGTTAAGGCATATTTTGCTGCTAACAATCCATTATTAGATGGTGGAGCAAGTACAGATTGGGTAAAAGCAATATCTCGTAATGCATTCACACATAGCCACACTGTTGCGGTTTCTGGCGGTACCGATAAATTTAATTATCGTGGTGCTTTAGGTTATTACAAAAGAGAAGGTGTATTATTAAATTCTGGTAGAGAAAATATAAATGCTCGTTTAAATCTTGAGCAAAAAGCTATGAATAATAAATTAAACATTCAGTTGAATGTTATTTATAATACAGCTAATAAAGATTATATCGATTATGGAAGTACTACTAATAATTCAACTATTAGTGGTGTTGGTCAAGAGTCATTGAATCCCTTCTTGTTTGCATATTCAATGAATCCTACAAATCCTATTTATAATAATAGTGCAACAAATCCTTACGGCGGTTTTTATCAACCTAACCAATATGCTTCTCAAAATCCAGTTGCATTCTTAAGTCAAATTTCTAATAAAGGAAAAGAAAACAACTTAAATACATCAGCTAGGCTTGAATACTCTTTAACCAAAGATTTAAAAGCATTTGTTTTTGGAAGTTATAATACAATTAATACTATTAATGATTTCTTCTCTCCAACAACTGCTTACAATACTCCATTAGGATATGCTAAAAAAGGTAATTTTAATGAGTTGAACTTATTAGGTAATTACGGATTGAATTATCGTAAAACATTTGCTGGTAAGCATAATTTTGATGCAACTGCAGTTTATGAGTACTATAAAAATCGAAAAGATAACTTTGAAGTAGCAGTACAAGATTTAAAATATAATAATGTACAAAGCAATAATTTGGCATTAGCTGGTACAGTTTTACAAGGTTTCCCAAAATCTAATAAAGAAGAATTTACAATTATATCATTACTTGGAAGAGCTAATTATAGCTTTGATGGTAAATATTTTTTAACTGCAAGTGTTCGTAGAGATGGTTCCTCAAAGCTTGGGATAAACAACCAATGGGGTACTTTCCCTTCTGTATCTGCAGCATGGGCAGTTACAAGAGAAAATTTTATGCAAGGAACAACCAAGTGGCTAAATGATTTAAAAGTTAGAGTTGGATACGGTATTACAGGAAATCAAAATGGAGTTAATCCAAATTCATCTTTAGCTGTAATTGGTCCTGGTAATCCTACATTGGTTAATGGTGTTGTTACTACTCCGTTAGAGTATAAGCAAAACCCTAATTTTGATTTACAGTGGGAAGAAAAAAGCCAATTTAATGCAGGTATCGATTTTGCTGTTTTAGGTAACAAGTTAACTGGTAGTATTGATTTTTACTCTGGAAAAACTAAAAATTTGTTATTTGACTTTACAACACCTTCTGCTACTCCAAATTTAGTGGCTGCAGGTAAGAGTATGATAATAAATGGTGGTGGAATAGAGAATAAAGGATTAGAAATTTCGTTGAGTTCTCCAGTAATTAACAAAACAGACTTTAAATTAAATTTAAGTGGAAATATAAGTTTTAACACAAATAAAGTAACTGGCTTTAGCGGAACAGGAACCGATAAAGATGGTAAATCAATTGAGTTTACACAAGCTGACAACAGACTTAACTGGGGTTCTATATATGGTAGAGGTCTTTCATTTAGTAATGTAACTTTCCTTGAACTTGGGCAACCCCTAGGTACTATTTTGGTTCCACATTACACTGGTATAAATGCAGCAGGAGAGCCTCAAATTGCAAGCGGAGATATTAAAGACTTTGTACGCTTTAATCCATTACCAAAATTTGTTTACGGATTCTCTTTTGCACCACGTTACAAAAACTTTGATGCAGCTATAAACTTTAGAGGAGTTTCTGGTAACAAAATTTACAATGGAACATTGACTAATTTAAATAATAAAGGAAGATTGGCAGATGGTGATAATGCTTCTAAAGATGCTGTTGCTACTGGATTTACCAAACCACAAATTTCTGATTACTTTATTGAGTCTGGATCGTTCCTAAGATTAGACAATATGAGTATTGGATATGCAATTCCATTACCTTCCAATTCAGTTATAAAAAACTTGAGAGCTTTTGTAGCAGGTAACAACTTATTTATTATTACAAAATATAAAGGAACTGATCCAGAGGTTGGAATAGCTGATAACAGAAACATCGGAATAGAAAATATTAACGTATATCCTAAAAACAGATCATTTACTTTAGGAGTTAATGTAGGCTTTTAATTAAAAAACAATTTAAAATTAAATAGTATGAAACAATATTTTAAACTTTTAGCTATAAGTGCAGTACTAGTAGGTGTTGCAAGTTGTACTAAATTAGAGCAAAAAAACTTTAGTGGCGTTCCTAGTGATGCTATTGGAGGTTCATCTGCAGGACCAGACGCTATATTTGGCGACGGTGTTGGAGGTGCTTATGGTAAATTACGTGACTTTGTTGGGAATAACCAGTGGTGGGGTATTAACGAGGCATGTACAGATGAGTGTATTGTGCCTACAAGAGGTAATGACTGGGGCGATGGTGATAAATGGAAAGATTTATGGTTTCATAATTTTAGACCAACCAATGGCGACTTTTATAGTGACCTTTGGAATAATTCATTTGCTGGTGTAACAGCTTGTAACAATGTTATGGCTGACTTAAATAAAGGAGCAACTGGTCCATATAAAGATTTAGGCACTGGTAGTTCTTCTGTAACAATGGCACAAGCCAAAGCTGAAGTTAAAGCTGCAAGAGCATTTTTCTACTTCATCTTAATGAATGACTTTGGTAATGTTCCAATCATTACAGAAGCAACAACTGGAACTAATCCTTCAAATGCAACTGATGCAAGCGATCCACTTAACGCTAACAATGGTCAACGTAAAAAAGTATACGATTTTATAGAAACAGAATTAGCTGCGGCTATTCCTGATTTATCTACCAAAAAAGACAATACAACGTATGGTAGAATGAATAAGTGGAGTGCATTAGCTTTAAGAGCTAAAATGTATATGAATGCTCCACTTTATAAAGGAGTTACTAAGTGGGCCGAAGCTCAAACAGATTTAGAAGCAGTTATAAGTTCTGGTAAATACGGTGTTTCATCATCTTACACTGATATTTTTAGTAAAGATAATGCTGGTAATAATGAGATCATTTTCCAAATTCCTTTCGATAAAGTTTGGGGTAAGGGTATGAAAGTTCAAATGATGACGTTGCATTATAATAGCCAAGGTACTTATCGTTTGGCAGGTAGCCCATGGAATGGCTTTTGTACTACAGGTCAATTCTTTAGCACTTTTGCCGCTGGCGATAAGCGTAGAGATCAAACTTTCCTTTCTGGTCCAGCTTTCTATCCAGATGGCTCTCCAGTAAAAGATAGAGGTACTCCATTTGTGTACAAAACAAATGTTACAGCATTTTCGGATGCTAATGGTAACAACAGAGATCAAGGAGCTAGAGGTGTTAAGTATTTTCCAGAAGCATATACTTCTGATAATATGAGTAATGACTTTGTATTCTTTAGATTATCAGATGTTATGATGTTGTTAACTGAGGCTAAATTACGTCAAGGCGTTTCTGATGTTAACTTTGTAAATTCTATTAGAGAAAGAGCATTTGGTAATACTTCTCAAAACATTACTGCTGCACAATTAACATTAGATTTTATTTTGGCAGAAAGAGGTAGAGAGTTTGCTTGGGAAGGTTGGAGAAGAACAGATTTAATTCGTTTTGGTAAATTCCAAGATGCAAGACCATTTACAACTGGTCCTGATGCAAGTGCTAAAACAAATGTATTCCCACTTGGTATAAACACATTAAATGGTAATGTAAATCTTAAGCAAAATCCTGGATATTAATTTAAGTACTTTTTTCGTTTTTTAAATATAATGCAGCTAAGTTTTACTTGGCTGCTTTTTTATGCCGTTATATAAATTAAAGTATTGAAAAAGGTGCAAAATTTCGTAAATTGCTATATGTATAAATGTTTTTTTTCAATAGTATTTTTATGCAGTTTAATTTTTTGCTCCTGTCAAAAAGAATTAAATTTTGATCCTAAAACTCCATTAGTAATTGTTGATACTACCCAAAAAATAGATACAACTTACCAGCCTTTTTCAAAAAATTCGTATTGGAAATATAAAAGTACTAATGCAACAAACGATACTACAATTGTAACATCTACCGGAAATACAGTGATAATTGAGGGCAAATTGTTTTATATTTTTTCGGTACAAAAAAATGGCATAACACAGCAAGATGCTTTTTTTTCAAAAGAGCAACAAGAGTATCGGCTTCAAAATATTTTCACTCGATTTGAATTATCTCGGCATAAAATTTATACACCAATACTTTACCTTATTGATAAAGCACCAATGAGTGGGGATGAATGGGTGGTAGATGCAGGCAATGCAAGCAATAACTTAAACTCAAAATATAAAGGCTCGGTTATAACACCAAACTTAACTATTACAATAAATAATAGAGTATATACAAAAGTTGTTCAAGTAAAAAGTAGTATTTTTTACAAGCTAGAGCCAAATAGTGGGTACGAAAATTTTCAAACCTATTATTTTTATTTAGTGAGAGGCATAGGTATTATAAAAGCAGAGTCGCAAAGTGCTGGGGGCGGCACTAATTCGTTTAACATTACCGATGAGTTAATAGATTATAAGATTTATTAAGCAATCCAAAGTAGGGGGTTAATTTTTTTATTGTAACAGAAAAAAAAATTCAAACAATAATCTTTTCCATACAAATTACCCCCTCTCACTAATAATAAAGTAATCTAAAAAATGATAGTACTTTTCAATAATTTGCAGTATGAATAGATGTTTGCTTGGTTTTATAGCATGTATAGCGTTGTCTTGCAATTCAAACGAAAAAGAATATAAAGAGCCACAAAATTCTTTATTTACGTTAATGCCTTCAAAAGAAACGGGTATTAATTTTATAAATAAAGTGGTAGATGATTCTGTAATGAATATTTTTAATTACCGCAATTTTTATAATGGGGCAGGTGTAGCAACTGGCGATATTAATAATGATGGTTTAGTAGATATTTATTTTACCGCTAATCAACAATCAAATAAATTATACCTTAATAAAGGCAATTTTAAATTTGAAGATATTACCGAAAAAGCTGGTTTAAATATCCCAAAATTTTGGAGTACTGGTGTAACGATGGTTGATATTAATGCAGATGGTTTTTTAGATATTTATGTTTGTAATGCTGGTGATGCAGCTGGTAAGCAAAGAGCCAATCAATTATTTATAAATAGTGGCTATTCTTCTTTAGGAGAGGGTCGGGGTGAGGTTACTTTTAAAGAAGTTGCCAATGAATATAATTTGCAAGACGTTGGCGGCTATCATACCCATGCTGCCTTTTTTGATTATGATGCAGATGGCGATTTAGATTGTTATTTATTAAACAATAGCAGCTACCCAGTAGCACAAGTAAAAGATTGGGATCAAAGAAATAAAAGAGATAGTACAGGAGGCGATAAATTGCTTCAAAATAATAACGGAAAATTTATTGATGTTAGCGAAAAAGCTGGTATTTACGGCAGCCTTATTGGTTTTGGATTGGGCGTAACCGTTGGTGATGTTAATGAAGATATGTGGCCAGATATTTATGTAAGCAACGACTTTTTTGAAAAGGATTATTTATACATCAATCAAAAAAATGGAACGTTTAAAGAAGATATTGATAATGCCATGCAACACACATCGCAAAGTAGTATGGGGGCCGATATGGCCGATATTAATAACGATGGTTTGCCAGATATTTTTAGTACAGATATGCTACCAGAAGATGATTATCGTTTAAAAACAATGACCAAATTTGATGACTACGATTTTTTTAACAGCAAACTAAAAGGAAATTTACATAAGCAATTTTTGCAAAACTGTTTGCAAGTAAATAATGGAGTAACAGCATCTTCTTCTGAATTCTCTTTGGCTGATACCAAAGGAGCAAAAAATATAACCTATTCCGAAATAGCACAATTGGCAGGTGTAAATGCAACAGACTGGAGTTGGGGAGCATTAATTTTTGATTTTGATAACGATGGTTGGAAAGATATTTTTGTAAGCAATGGTATTTATAGGGATTTAACCAATCAAGATTATATTGATTTTTTAGCAAACGAAAATGTACGAAACGAAGTATTGGCAAGTGGACGATTTGATTTGCAAAAGTTTTTAAATGCTATGAAAAGCACACCACTTGCTAACTATGGTTTTTTAAATAGCCAAAAAAATCTACATTTTAATAACGATTCGTATAAACTAGGGTTAGCAAAACCAAGCTTTAGCAATGGTGCTGCTTACGCCGATTTTGATAATGATGGCGATTTAGATTTAGTAGTAAATAATGTTAATATGGAAAGTTTTGTTTACAAAAACAATGCACAAGTACAACAAAAAAACGCCTTCTTAAAAATAAAGTTAAACGGAAATGCACCCAATACATTTGGTATTGGCAGCCAAGTAACCGTTTATGCTAATGGCCAAAAATTTGTGCAGCAACAACAAATAACAAGAGGTTTTCAAAGCAGTGTAGATGCCGTATTATCAATAGGCTTAGGTAAACAAAGTAAAATAGATTCAGTAGAAGTTATTTGGCCAAATTTTAAAAAGCAAATTTTAAAAAATATAAATAATAATACAACACTTACGTTAAACCAAACAGATGCAACTATCCCCTTTTTAGAAAAACCATTTTTTGCTAATACACTTTTTGCAAATAGTACTAACCAAATTATTAGTGGTGATATATTACATAAAGAAGATGCCTATATAGATTTTGACAAAGAAAGACTAACTCCTAAAATGTTAAGTACCGAAGGCCCCAAAATGGCAGTAGCAGATTTTAATGGCGATGGGCTAGAAGATTTTTGTGTAGGTGGTGCAGCTGGGGATGTAACTAAATTATTTTTTCAAAATGCTACTGGAAAATTTACACCATCTATGCAACCCATTTTTTTACAAGATAAAGATTATGAAGACATAGGTATTGAAGCAGTGGATATAGAAAATGATGGCGATATAGATTTATTGATAGCAAGCGGAGGAAATAATACCATTATAGGCTCATCACAACTAAAACCTAGGCTGTATATAAACGATGGTAAAGGAGTATTTTCATTTGGTGATAGCCAATTACCATTTATTAGTTGCAATGCAAGCTGCATAAAAGCAAATGATTTTAATGGCGATGGGTTCAAAGATGTTTTTATTGGTGCAAGAAATCTATCTGGGCAATATGGTGTAGCGCCCAATTCGTATTTATGGCAAAATGATGGAAAGGGAAATTTTATAGATGTAACAAAAAGTGTAGCTCCTTTTTTAGCTAACTATGCCATGATAACTGATGCACAGT
>JANNWD010000564.1:0-2193 GCA_031408315.1 Bacteroidota bacterium | reverse complement strand
TGTTGCTGCTCAATACTCATTTTTTTATCCATTGGAGTGGCAAGCAAAATATCTATACCTAGTTTACTCCAATGTTGTTTATTTTTAATTAGATAAATATGTATTGCGTTTCTAAACGTAGTGCCAATTGGCATTACAGGGGTTTTTGTAAAACTACTATCATGTTGTTTTTTTAAGATGTCTTTTAAACGGGTAGTACAATTATCTAGTATAAAATCGTATTTGTAATATTTATTTTCTTCTTTAAGATTGTTTAATAAAAAGGTTTTGATGCTACTTTTTTCGGCTGTATTTAGTTTTAAAACTTGCTCTGTAATTCCTCTATTTTCGTATTGATAGGTTGCTTTAAAGTCGTTAAAATTTTCTGTGGCTAAATAGTAGGGGAGTTTGCCTCGTATAAATTTTAACAAAAAATCATCATCTTCAAAATTAAAAGTGCCGTAATTGTATACAATATCTTGTAAGCTATTACTATCTACAATTCGTAATGCACTATGCCCAAAAGTTGAATATAGCTCTTGCCCAGGTGTGCAAGTGAGGAGAGAAATACGAAGACGGGAACTGTCTTGTGCTTTGCAATAGTTGGACGTTGAAAATTGAAAGTTGAAAATTAAGAATACTAATAATGTCTTTAATTTCATTTTAGAAGTTTTAATAACCGCAGAGACGCTAATACTTCGACAAGCTCAGTACGCTGAGGCGTAAATCTATTGCACAGTGAAAGTTGCCCAAAGGTATGCGGTACAAGTGAGTGACACAACTATATTGCCATGAAAAGCAAATGCTTGTAACAAAAAAATAGTTTAGATTCCTCGTTCCTCGGAATGACAGAAGAAAAAGTTACCTACTATAATTTGGTGCTTCTTTTGTAATATCAATATCATGTGCATGGCTTTCTTTAATGCCTGCGTTGGTAATTTTTACAAATTTTGCTTTTTGTAATTCGGTAATATTTTTTGCTCCGCAATAACCCATACCAGCTCGTAAACCGCCAGTATATTGATGTACCACTTCTTTTAAATGCCCTTTGTACGCCACTCTTCCTTCTATACCTTCTGGTACAAACTTTTTAATATCGTCTTCTACATCTTGAAAATAACGATCGCTGCTGCCTTGTGCCATTGCACCCAAGCTGCCCATACCACGATATTGCTTAAACTTACGACCTTCGTAAATGATAGTTTCGCCAGGGCTTTCTTCTGTACCTGCAAAAACATTGCCCATCATTACGCAACTAGCACCTGCGGCTAAGGCTTTTACCATATCTCCTGTGTAGCGTATTCCACCATCGCTAATAATGCCTATTTTTTTATTTTTTACTGCATTTGCCGCTTCCATAACGGCGGTAATTTGTGGTACGCCAATACCTGCAACAATCCTTGTAGTGCAAATGCTACCTGGACCAATACCTACTTTTATAGCATCTGCACCAGCATCGGCTAAGGCTTTTGCACCTGTTGCTGTGCCTACATTACCTGCAATTACTTGTATGTTTTTAAATGATTTTTTTATAGATTTTAATGCATCTATAACTCCTTTTGTATGCCCATGTGCACTATCTAATGCAATGATGTCAACATCAAAACTATTGAGTGCCTCTACCCGTTCTAAAATATCTTTTGTAATGCCAACACCTGCACCTACAAGCAATCTTCCTTTGGCATCTTTAACGGCATTGGGGTGGCTTTTTAATTTTAAAATATCGCTATACGTAAATAGGCCAATTAATTTTCCTTGTTTATTTACAATGGGTAACTTTTCTACTTTGGTTTGTTTAAACAGGTGTTCTGCTTTTTTTAAATCGGTGCCTTCGGGTGCTGTAAATAAATTCTCTTTTGTCATTATTGAACTTACTGGTGCTTTGTAATTTTCTTCAAAGCGTAAGTCTCTATTTGTAAGAATTCCAACTAATTTATGGTTGGCATCTACAATAGGAATACCACCAATTTTATTTTCTTTCATTATACGTAAAGCCTCACCAATTGTAGCGTTTGGGCTTAGGGTTACGGGGTCGCTTATTAACCCATTTTCGCTACGTTTTACTTTACGTACTTGTTCGGCTTGTTGCTCTATACTCATATTTTTATGTAGTATGCCTAAGCCCCCTTCTCTAGCTAAAGCAATGGCTAGTGTAGCTTCTGTTACTGTGTCCATTGCTGCACTAAGCAGGGGAGTATGTAAGGTTATTGTTTT
>JANNWD010000563.1:0-4420 GCA_031408315.1 Bacteroidota bacterium | reverse complement strand
GACAAAATGTTTTACCATTGTTTTACCAAATTTAACCTCAAGCTCATGTCATCAGTCAGAATATTTCTTCGCAAAAGAGAAAACAAAGATGGTTCTTGTCCCCTTTCTCTTCGTATAACCAAAAATAGAAAAAGCTCGTATATTTTTATTGGGCAGAGCCTTTTAGCATCTCAATGGGATGATAAAAATCAACGCGTAAAAAAGTCGCATCCAAATTCAAAACGCTTAAATAATTTCTTATTAAAGAAAGTAGCGGAAACCAATGACAAGCTTCTTGAATTAGAAATTGAGAAAGATGATATATCCTCAAAGATCGTTAAAAGAAAACTTAAGCCCACTATAGGGATAAATTTCTTTGCCCAGGCTGAATTGTTTATTGCTAACTTGAAACAAAGCGGAAAATATAATCGCGTAACAACTGACAAGCCTCGTATTGATCGCTTCAGAGAATTTCTAAAGGGCGAAGAAATTGCTTTTCAGGATATAACGATTTCACTTCTGAATAAATACAGAGCTTATTTGAAAGGCACTCGGAAAATTAAGGAGCGGACAATTATCAATCATCTAATAATAATTAGAACCATTTACAACCAAGCAATCAAAGAACAAATTGTAGATGCTAAGAATTACCCTTTTGGTAAGGACAAGGTTAAAATTAAATTTCCTGAATCAATAAAAATCGGCTTAGACTCTGATGAAGTTAAGAAACTCGAAAATTTAGATTTGTCCATTAATGCATAA
Source organism: Bacteroidota bacterium (assembly GCA_031408315.1). GTDB lineage: Bacteria > Bacteroidota > Bacteroidia > Chitinophagales > Chitinophagaceae > Ferruginibacter. The sequence goes on along the minus strand of JANNWD010000563.1, from coordinate 3,679 downwards.
ACCGGTCAAATTGACCACCTGATACCGAAGCAAATTGACCACCATTTTTTCTGGCGAAGATTTTAAAGTTAATGCTCATTTGGGATGTTAAACAAATGTATGTTTTTTCAGTTTAATTTATGATTAATTCATTCGTGTTTTGTTTTTTTCTCATCGACTCTCCGGTTAATTCTAAACGATGTGATTGATGAATAATTCTATCCAATACAGCATCTGCGACCGTTTTTTCTCCGATAACTTCATGCCATTTATTTACTGGCACCTGTGATGTAATAATCGTGGAGCCCTTTCCATGTCTGTCTTCGACGATTTCCATAAGGGCTGCTCTGTTTTGTGTATCAAGTGGTACAATACCAAAATCATCAAGTACAAGTAGCTGTTGTCGCTCTATTTTTGCGATTTCTTTAATGTAAGAACCATCCGCTTTTGCCATTTTAAGCTTTGCAAAAAGCTTGGGAGCACTGAAGTAGATTACCCTGTATCCCATGCTACAAGCATGATGCCCAAGAGCAGATGCGATGTAACTTTTACCTATTCCTGTGCTTCCTGTTATAAGTATGTTTTCACATTTGTCTATAAAATTACATTCGGTAAAACGCATGATTTGATTCTTGTCAATGTTTCGATCGCTGCTGTAAGCAAGGTTTTCGAGCGCAGCCTTGTAGCGGAAGCGGGCATTTTTTATTTTCATTGCTATTCTCCTGTTTTGGCGGTCATCACATTCCGATTGTACTAAGTGCGCAATCATTTCATCTGTAGTAAAGTTCTCATCTTTACCTGATTCCAAGCTGGTTTTAAACGCTCGGTGCATCCCGTAGCATTTTATTTTCCGCATGTTTTCTAAAGTTGTTTGATTCATGTTTTTTTGTTTTTAATGGTTAGTATTTAGTTGATTATTGATAATAATTTTCTCCTCTTATGTTGTCGTGCAGCGGCATTTGCAGTTGCTCAGACTCTTCTTGCGCTTGTTTGTCTAGACCCTTTTCTAGTATCTTTTGTATCATTTTGTAGTTGTAAATTCCATAGTCTAATCCTCGCTGACAAGCCATTATTAATCGTTCTTTTCCGTACTTCTTTACAAGGCTAAGCACACCTACACATGACTTATAGGCTTGTTCAGGATGTTGCTTTCGTTCCAAGATTCTAAGAATGTAGAGCCTTACATCTACATGTATTTTCTCGCCCCAATCAAGGAAGGTTTCCGGAGTCCAATCACTTACAAAGCGATGGGTGGATGCTAGGTGCTCTTTATCGGTTGTATAGTTATAAGGGCTTTTGATCCGTGGATGTGTGGCAATGCACTGATAGTTGTAATGCACTTCCACATCGGTGAGCGAGAACATGAGCTTTACCTTTTTACCAATAAAATGGTAAGGAACGCTGTAGTAATGTTTGTCTTCTCCTAAGCTAACATGACCGTTTTTCATCACTGTTACAAACAGCTGCTTTTTTAGCTCGTAGCGCATCCCAGGAAGTGGCTGCAATGCCAAACGTTCTATTTCTTCAAACTGTTGTCTGCGGCTGTAATTGCGACCTTTTAAGAGATGATTGTTGTATTGCTCAAGCACTTCTCTTATGGCAGCATTCAATTCTTCTAAAGAAAAATAATCGCTCTCACGTAGTTTGGTATAGATGCGTGAGTAGGTTAAGCGTACAGCATTTTCAACCAATGCTTTGTCTCTTGGGCGATAAGCCCGAGCAGGCAATACAGCTGTATTATAATGATGTGCAAAATCAGCAAAGGATTCATTGATAACAGCCTCGTACTTACTACTTTTAGTAACAGCAGATTTTAAATTGTCGGGAACAATCGCAGCCGGAACCCCACCACAATAATGCAAAGCATTTTCACAAGCAGCTATGAGGTCTTCTTTTGACTGCGTATAAACTGCTTCAACATAAGTTAACTGACTGGCTCCAAGTATAGCCACAAACACTTCAACAGCTTTTACTTCTCCTGTTGCTTTGTCAATGATGTTAAGCTTGTCTCCGGCAAAATCAATATACAACTTATCACCGGCCTTATGCTCAATGTGCATCACTGGATTTACCTGCGCTTTCCATTGCGCATAATATCGATTGAACTGACTGCGTTTAACCCCATCAGGATGCTTTTTGTAGTAATCTTCCCATTCTTTTTGTTGTGTTGCACCCTTGCGCTTTAATGCCTTGTCTAGGTCTGGGAATAAATCAAAAAGCGTTTGTAACTTCTTACTTAAAGGTTGGTGCTGTGGCTTTATAAAAAGCGTCTCTAATTCCTTGTCATTCAATGAAAGTAGCTGATTTATACTTAATTCACTTGATTTAAGTATGGCCAAATACTTCTTTAATGTATTGCGTGCAATGCCCGTTTGTTGGGCGATTTGAAGCTTACTTCTTCCTTGAAGATGTAAGCGTAAAAGATATCTAAGTTTATTCATGTTTATCGGGTTGTTTGCCATTTTTTGTTAAGTTTGATTACTCAAAACTTATAAAAAATGGTTCCCTCAAAGCATCAACTTTTTTCTTCGTTTTTAGGTGGTCAATTTGGACCGGTCAGTGGTGGTCAATTTGAACCGGTCGCCGATGGTCAGTTTGAATCGGCAAGGGTGGTCAATTTGAACCGGTTTTTGCAAAATGCCGTAAATATTGTTTCTTCAACATTGTCATTTAAAAACACTATAATGACCAACTGTGAGACCGCAGTTTATTCCGAGCTTTCTACCTCACTTATTGATAATAATAATTTGTCAACGGTCCTTACAGGTTTGCACATCTTAAATCCAACAAGCAAGAGCATTGACTTGACGAACAATACTATTGGTGCAAGGGATAATGGTATCAATGTATTCCTGGCGGGCTTCGCAACAAAAGTAAGTGTACTCGATAACACTATTACCATCAGTTATCCTACTAACACAACAAATTCTTGTTACGGCATACACTACACCACTGTGACGAATAGTGGTTCAACACTCATAAGAAACATCGGGTATAACACCATTACATTGTCCACCATAGGCAAGGGTATTTCTGTGGAAAAGATTACAAACCCTAGTGTGTACAATAACATTGTTACAACTTCAGAAACAACAGCTCAAGATTTTGATCAAAGTGCTATTTATTTCGGAGATGTTTCGGGGCCAACTGTAAAGTGTAACAATACTCTTGGTACTTTTTCTTCAGCAAGCTCTCCAACACATGTAAAGCAAATCGGATTAGATTTTTTAACTGTAAGCAACGCACTTATAGAATGTAATTACACTGATCTAGCGGGTGTGGGTATCCAGTTTAAAGGTACTTTGGTTACCTCTGGAATTAATTTCCTAAAGAATTCAATGAGTAATCATAGTAGAGGATTACTTTTAGGAACAGCCACTACCATCGGAGCACAATATCATAAGGGAAATTTCTGGACCCTAAACTACACGAATACAACGGGGAAATATGCTGCTGAAAGCCAATATACAGGATCATTGGTTAACGGTGCAATCTTAGTAAACCCCTCACAACAAGCAGGTCGTAATGTGAATAATTATTTACCCCCGGCTCAATTTTCTGCGAGTCCTGATCCTATTATAAAACCTGATGCGACAACCCTAGATCCAGGTTGCGGAGAAGGAATTTTGAATGGTCGTGTTGTTGCTATGAATGATCCATGTTCAAGCGGGATAGAATCGAGAAGCGCTGGACCATTAAC
>JANNWD010000562.1:0-1589 GCA_031408315.1 Bacteroidota bacterium | reverse complement strand
TACTGGCTGGCGATTTTGGTACGCCATTTTAATTTCTTGCCACTCCATTAAGGGAATATCTAAAGCAAGGGCGATTTCGGCTTCGGTAGGCTGGCGTTGATGTTGCGATTGGAGTGTTTTAGTAATAGTTCCGGCTTGTTGCATGAGTGCAAACCAGCGGCGGGGCATTTTCAGCACCGAGCTTTTGTCGCGTAGATAGTGTTGAATTTCACCCCTAATGTAGGGCATGGCAAAGGTACTGAAAGCATAACCTTTACTAACTTCAAATTTATCGATCGCGTTAATTAATCCAATACTTCCAACTTGGAGTAAATCGTCATAAGTTTCTTTACACTGACTGACCCAGTAGTGTGCTTCCTTCCGCACCAGTCCCAAGTTTAGTTCTACAATTTTATTCCGCAATCTCGCTTTGCCCGTCTCTTGGTATTCTTTGAGTAGTTGTAAACTGTGGTGTTTCAGGTCGCATTCTAAAACGGTAGTCATGACACTTTTTGGTTAGGAGTTGATAGGAGATCGGGGTAAATGCAAGCTGATGGTCTACAATTTGGTTATAGAAACTAGTTTCTATAAGTTAGCGATTTTTTAATAGATAAAAATTAATGCCGACCGATCGGTGTCTCTAAATTGTGACTGTTAACCAGTGTGTTTAGAGTTTGGATTCGCATTAAAAGATCGACCGATCGATTCACAATTGTTAGTGACTTACTTAACTTACAGTCGAGGAGTAGCCCCGATATCAACACCAAGTTATTCAATTTAATTTCGTTCGCTCAGTAGAAGGATGATTCTGATTTGTTTAATTTCGCCCACTACAAGCTAAATTATTTACAGATCCTGGTTTGTTAAGTTTAGTCTCAGTTCTTGCCAAACTCCATCAGTGGGAATACCAGTTGTGAAGCTTTGTGAAAGATTCGATCGATCGAGTTGCGTGTTTTTACTTAGACTTTGATTTTCTAATGTTTGCTATGAACTTACTTTTATTGTGGCTGATGATTTTTTAAATGTTTGTGATGACATCACAGTCTGTTTGTCGATCTCGATCGCATCGATCGTAAAATAGCTATGCTGAAGAGGTATAGCGATCGATTAAGATGGCATTAATAGCAAAATAGAGGTAATTATCGATCGTGACTGGTAAAACTCAAACCGACTCAAATATCGCCACACCGCCAGTAGAACCGAGTTTTGGCTGGAATGTCTATGCCGAAACTGTCAATGGTCGATTTGCCATGGTGGGATTTGTCTTACTATTACTATTGGAATTCGTAACTGGACAAGATCTCTGGACGTGGTTGGGACTTAGGTAATTGGGAGACGAGGGGGCGGGGGGACGGGGAGACTGGGGAACTGAGAGCATGGATAGATTTTTAATCCCGCTTGGTGCGCTGTCTTGACCCAAACACATGCGGAGGGAACCTCCGCGTGATTTGGGTCGCTGTCTTGTCGTTTTTTATTCGGCGGGGGGGTTTTTGTGGGGTGACCCCCCCCAAAAAAAACACCAAACAACCCGAAAAAAAAAAGGAGGGGGGAAACACAAAAAAAAAAAAAAAAAAAAAAAAAAAAAAAAAACAAAAAAAAAAAAAACAAAA
>JANNWD010000561.1:0-2334 GCA_031408315.1 Bacteroidota bacterium | reverse complement strand
AATATTAATGAACAAGAAGAAGCTATTTTAAAATTAGAGCCTAACCGTAAAAAAAGAATTAAAGAAGAAATAAATAATTTATTAGAAAAAAATGTAGTAAATTAGCTCTTGCTCCATTCTGTTATTATCAATATTTTCTTTACCTACATTTTTTTCTAATAAATTATTTATTTCTTCTTTAATTCTTTTTTTACGGTTAGGCTCTAATTTTAAAATAGCTTCTTCTTGTTCATTAATATTAGTAATGCGTTTTATTAAATCTTTTTCCAGCACAACCCCTTCTTGCAAGCGGTGTTCGTTTAAATTATTTAATGCTGCTAATAACACTTTATTAAATTCTGAAAAATCGGTTTCGCTAATTATATCATTTGTTGGGGTTACTACTTCTGGCAAACGAAGCAATGCACTTAAAACAGCATTAGTATCCATATTACACTCTGTAGCCACTTCGGTTATTTGCTTGTAATAGGCTTTTATTAAATCGGTATTAATATTAACAGGCTTTGTTGTACCATTTTGCTTAATAGTAACCATACAATCTATTGTTCCTCTTACTAAATGTTCTTGTAAGGTATTTCTAATTTCAAACTCATATGGCCGTAAAAGTGGTGGTAATTTTAATTGCAACTCAAACTGTTTTCCGTTGAGTGCTTTTATTTCTACTAAAAAAGTTTTATCGTTTGTTGTTTGCTCTGCTCTTCCAAAACCCGTCATTGATTTTAACATAAATTGTATTTGTTTGCAAGATAAGAATTAGTAGTGAGTACTAAGTATCAACTTATTTAAATTGACCAAAATGCCAAAGTATTCCTGATGGGTCGTGTAAAAAGCATTCTTTACCCCAATCATTTTGTTTAGTAGGAACTAGTCGTACATTTTTAAAACTTTTATGTAGCTCAAAATTTTTTAATGCTTCAAAATAATCATCTACATTTTCAACTTCTATAAATAACATGGTGTTATCTACCCAATCTTTTACATAAGCATTTTGTAAATAAAAACCTATTGTTGTAGAAATTTTAAAATAAATTAATGTAGGAGATATTATTGATTCTTCAAATCCTATTGCTGTATAAAATCGTCTAGATTCTTCAAAATTTATTGCCCCTATAAAAGGTTTTATTGATTTTACTTGATGTTGCATGAGTATATAATTTAATTACTTTACCAGTTATGTTTTTTACAAAATAGAAATTACTTTTAATAATTTTCTACAACTGTAAGCCTCATATATCTTTCTGGATTGCTGATAGGCAAAAAACCAAATTGTTGATAAAGCCCATGTGCATCTAATGTTGCCAACATCCATCTTCTAAAACCTTGCAATTGAGGATGGGCTAAAATAGTTTGCATTAACCATTTGCTTAATCCCTTTGCTCTATATTCTTCTACAATAAATACATCTGCCAAATAACCAAATGTAGCACAATCACTGATTACTCTTGCAAAACCAATTTGTTGTTCAACTTTTTTTGTTTGTTCATTTATTTCATAAATGCCAAAACAAAATGAATGCTGAATACTTGTTTGTACAACTTTTATTGGAATATTTTTTGCCCAATAGCTTTCGTTGCATAAATAATTATGGACTACATCAATATTTATTTTTGCTTTATCATCGCTAATTAAAAAATTATTTTGATACGTTTCGTAGTGTTGCATTTTTAAAAATGAGGGGGTTATAAAAAAAATAAAGTCTAACATTTTTGTGCTAGACTTTAATATATAGATGGGTTAGTAAGTACAGGGAACCAAATTCCCTTCACAATATTAAAAAATATTTTTGCTATTATAAAATATATTCCAATACTTTTTATTCACATTTTTTTTTGTGCTGTGGATAATGATGAATTTGTTAACGTTATTTTTGTGGAATTATTTTAAGCCTTTCTTGTTTTTTCTTTTTTTATTTATTTGCAAGTACATTTTAAATACGCTGTAAGTATTGATTTTACATGGGTTTTAAAGGTTTGATTTTCTATTTTGCAAAATATATAAACTTAATTTTTTTTCTTTACCCAATAATAATTGATTGATTTTGATGAAAAAAATATAAAAATTACAGATAAAAAAATATTACTTTTTTTGAAATAATTTTACATTTTTAGGATAATATCAATAGTTTAAACCTTAATGGTGATAAATTAAAGCATAGTACCTTTATACAAATAAATAATTTATGCAGTTTCCCTCTCCCGTTTCTATTCAATGGTTATCTGAATTTATTGGTGCAAAAACAATTGGTAATACAAATGGCAGTGCAACTGGTATTAACGAAATACATAAAGTAGAAAAAGGAGATTTAGTTTTTGTTGACCATCCAAAATATTATGA
>JANNWD010000560.1:0-9079 GCA_031408315.1 Bacteroidota bacterium | reverse complement strand
TGTTATACCAAGAGTAAAAGCAAAATTTCCTAAGTACAATCATTTATTCAACAATAAAATAAAGTACCATATTAACCCAACAGGTAAGTTTGTAATTGGTGGGCCACATGGCGATACTGGTTTAACTGGTCGTAAAATTATTGTAGATACTTACGGTGGTAAAGGTGCACATGGTGGTGGAGCATTTAGCGGTAAAGACCCAAGCAAGGTTGATAGAAGTGCAGCTTACGCTACTCGTCATATTGCTAAAAACCTTGTAGCTGCTGGTTTATGTAGTGAAGTGTTGGTACAAGTAAGTTATGCTATTGGTGTTGCTCAACCAACATCAATTAACGTAGTTACTTATGGTACTGCTAAAGTAAAATTAACTGATGGGCAAATTGCAGATAAAATAATGAAAATGAGTTGTTTTGATATTCGTCCTTATTTTATTGAGCAACGTTTAAAATTGCGTAACCCAATGTACAGCGAAACTGCTGCTTACGGACACATGGGACGTAAGAACGAAACTGTAGAAAAAACATTTACATCTCCAGATGGTAAAATAGTTAAGAAAAAAGTAGAATTATTTACTTGGGAAAAATTAGATGCTGTTAAAGAAGTGAAGAAAGTATTTGGGTTGAAATAAAAAACGGAAAGATAATATTTTCCGGTAAGTCGAAAAGGCGTTAACGTCTTCCCGACTTACCGGCTTTTTTTGCCATATAATTAACTTATTTTTGCACTGTGAAAAATTTTAGACATCAACATCAACGCCCCAAAAAAAACACTTTAGTTATTGGGCGTAAAGCAGTGGTAGAAGCTTTGCAAAAAGGCCAACAGTTAGAACGGATTTATTTGCAAACGGCTGTTCATGGCGATAGCATTGACCAAATTAAAAAATTGGCTGCCGAAATGCAAATACCAATAAATAGTGTGCCGGTAGAAAAATTGAACAATTTTAATGTGTTTAATCATGAGGGATGCGTTGCATCCATTTCAAAAATACAATACCAAAACTTGCAAGATGTTATTTCATTTATTGTAGATAAAGGAGAAGTGCCTTTGTTTATTATTTTAGATGGAATTACCGATATACGAAACATAGGAGCCATTGCCCGAAGTGCATTTTGTTTTGGCGTAAATGCCATTATCATTCCTGATAAAGGAGTAGGGGCTTTAAATGAAGATGCTATTTTAACTAGTGCAGGGGCGTTAGAAAATATTGCTGTGTGCCGAGTAAATAGTTTGATGAAAGCCGTAGATGAAATGCACATGAATGGCATAAAGGTTTTTGCTAGTGAGATGAAAGCCGAAAAAAAATCGTTTGAAATTGATTTTACCGAACCTTGTGCCATTGTGATGGGAGGAGAGGAGCATGGCGTTTATCCTGCATTATTAAAAATTTGCGATGATCAATTTCAAATACCTATGCCAGGCGATTTTGAAAGTTTGAATGTAAGTGTAGCTACAGGTGTTATTTTGTATGAAGCATCGAAGCAGAGGGGTTAGCAGTTGGCAGTTGGCAGTTGGCAGTTGGCAGTTGGCAGTTGGCAGTTGGCAGTTGGCAGTTGGCAGTTGGAAAAATACTATTTGTAAAGTTAGTTTTAAAAATGAATACTAATAATAATTCATCTCACCATATTCATCTTGTAGAGTGTCCTAGAGATGCCATGCAGGGCTGGAAACATTTTATACCTACTACAAAAAAAATTGAATACCTAAATGCTTTACTGAAAGTAGGATTTGACACCTTAGATTTTGGAAGTTTTGTAAGCCCCAAAGCCATACCGCAAATGGCAGATACTAAAGATGTAATTACGCAATTAGATTTATCAAACACCGCTACAAAATTATTAGCCATTGTTGCAAACGAAAGAGGTGCAAATGATGCTGTAGTACATAACGAAATAAGTTATTTGGGTTTTCCTTTCTCCGTTTCCCAAACCTTTCAGCAACGCAATACCAATTCATCAATTGAAGAATCTTTAAACCGAGTTTCTGCAATTCAAGAACGCTGTGTAAAAAATAAAAAAGAATTGGTCGTTTATATTTCTATGGGTTTTGGTAATCCTTACGGAGATGTTTATAATGCAGAAATTGTTTTTAACTGGGTAAATAAATTGGTGGCGATGGATATTAAAATAATTTCATTAGCCGATACTGTTGGTTTAGCAACAGCTGAACAAGTAAAATCAGTTACTTCACATTTAATAGATGCATTGCCTCAAACACAAATTGGTGTTCATTTACATTCTACTGCTATTAATTGGAAACCCAAAGTAGATGCTGCTTTGCAAGCAGGCTGCCTTCGTTTTGATGGAGCTTTAAAAGGTATTGGTGGCTGCCCAATGGCCGATGATGATTTGGTTGGTAATATGGATACAGAATTAATGATTCCGTATTTTAAACAACTAAATTTAATAAAGCCATTAAATGAAGATGCGTTGATATATGCAAGTAAATTGGCTACAGAAATATTTGTTTAGATATTATTTGGTTTCGGCGATTTTTTGCCACGAATGAACACTAATAAAACTCATTTGTGAAAACTTGTTTATTTAGCTTATCCAAGTAAAGGGACAAAAATTTAGTAATTAGTGTAATTAGTGTAATTCGTTAAATTCGTGTTATGAATTTTCATTTAGAGTTTTTCCCCAAACCATTTGCAACAAAAATTGAACATCAACATAAATTATTTTTGATTGGCAGTTGCTTTACTGAAAATATTGGAACAAAATTTAAGCAACATAAATTTTCTGTAGTAGAAAATCCCAATGGTATTTTATTTAATCCGGTGAGCATTGCAAAATCTATAACATCTTATATTGAAAATAAACAATACACAAACGAAGATTTATTTTACGAAAACGAACTATGGAATAGTTGGGAGCATCACACTCGTTTTTCGGATGTTGATGTAGATGTTTGTTTAAATAGAATTAACGAATCTCAAACCGTAGCACATCAATTTTTAAAAACTGCCGACTGGGTGTTTTTAACATTGGGTTCAGCCTTTGTATATGAATTAGATAACAAAAAGGTTGTTGCCAATTGTCACAAAGTACCAACAGATAAATTCAATAAAAAATTATTATCGGTAGAAGAAGTGTTGTCGGGTTTAGATAATGTACTGCACCGTATTTTTATGTTTAACCCAAATGCAAAAATAATTTTTACCATAAGCCCAGTACGTCATTTACGAGATGGATTTGTAGAAAACAATAGGAGCAAAGCGGTATTAATACAAGCTGTACATCATTTAGTAAATAAGTTTAACAAGCTATTTTATTTTCCTGCATACGAATTAGTGATAGACGATTTAAGAGATTATCGTTTTTATGCAGAGGATATGGTTCATCCAAATTATGCCGCCACAAATTATGTATGGGATAAATTAGTGGAATGCTGTATTAATGAAAACGCTATTCAGTTAATGAAACAAATAAATGAAATTAATGCTGCGGTAAATCATAAATCGTTTAACCCAGCAACCGAGGCTCACAAAAAATTTAAAGCAAGTGTTTTAAAAAAGATAGAAGCTGTGCAGCTAAAATATCCTTACATTAATCTACTAAATGAAATAGCTCAACTTTCTTAAATGAAAAAAATCATACTATTACCATTTTTGCTTTTGTTTATTACTGCAATTGCACAAAAAACAAAACGTATTAAAGTGGATGCTCCTTTTACAAAATACTCTTATTTATCATTTAATCCATTTTCAATTGCCGAGCCACAACTTGCTGTAGGATTAAGTTACGGCAACAGATTTACTGAACGAAGTGAAATGTTTATAGAAGTAAGTTATGTTGCAAAACATCCTAGTTATAATTTTGATTACGAAAAGTTAAATGGCTTTAGGTTTATAGCCGAATATCGGTATCATTTTTTACAACAATGGAAACCTATAATTAACTTGGGTGAAAAAATAAGAGAACGTAAAAGAAAAAGCCAGCCTTTTATCGGGTTGCAGTTTAGGCTAAAACAATATCAATTAATATACAAAGATAATTTTACCAACTTTGTAGATACACTAATTAATTACAGATATATAGCAAATATTGTTTCCCTTGGTGGTGCTTTAACTTTTGGAGCTACGTACAACATTAGTAAAAATAAAAAATGGCAATTGGAAACTACAATTGGCGTAGGGGCTAAACAAAAATTTGTGAAATATAAAAATTTACCTTCAAATTATAAAGTACTTATTTATGAAAAAAGTAGGGCGTTATACACACCAAAGATAAATGATGAAATAGGAACTCCAATTTTTCCAACTACTATTCGATTGCGATATATGTTAAAATGAAATTTTGATGTCTTAAACATCAAAAAATCGTAGATTTAATGTATTCTATCACCTCTTACCTCACTACTATCCATCAATTCTTTTTCGTAAGCCAACCAAGCTGCCCATCTTGCCCTAACCATTTTTTTTGGAATATAAAGCTCTGCTAAATTTATAAATAAAGTATAATGCCCTGCTTCGCTTTCCATAAATCGTCTATAAAACTTACGCATGTACTCATCATCAAGTCCTTCACTCAATCGTTTAAAGCGTTCACAGCTTCTAGCTTCTATTAAAGCCATTATCAACATCCTATCTAAAAAACGTTCCTCTGGGCTGCCATCTTTTTTTTGAAACGCTAATAGTTTGTTTACATAAATATCTTTTCGTTGTTTACCTAAATGTAAATTTCTTTTTTTTAGCTCTGCTAATACTGCTCTAAAATGCCCCCATTCCTCTGTTACAATTGGGCTAAGTTCTTCCACCAATTCAATTTTATCGGAGTATTTTTGAATTAATGTAATACATGTTGTTGCCGCTTTTTGCTCACAATAGGCATGGTCTGTTAAAATTTCTTCCAGTTTCATTTCGGCTAAATTTACCCAACGAGGATCGGTAGGTAATTGTAAGCCTAAAATATTTTTTACGTCAATTGTATCTTCCATAATCCTGCAAAAATAAAACAAACTTTTAAGCAATTATCAGTTAGGTTTTGTATTTTACAGCATAAATTTTTTTATGAGATTACTTTCTTTTTTAACAACTTCCGCAGCAACAATTGGTTTAATAACTATTTTAAATTCTACATTGTTATTACCTGCACCGTTGGGTAAAATTTTAAATCCACAAAGTGGTGTTTGGCAAAATGCCGAAAAGGTTAAGGAAGATTTTAATGCCAACCTTAGTTTTCCCAATTTAAAAGGAAATGCCAATGTGTATTTTGATGAACGATTAGTACCCCATGTTTTTGCAGATAATGATGAAGATTTGTATTTTATACAAGGATACCTCCATGCAAAATTTAGATTGTTTCAAATGGATTTACAAACCAAGGCAGCAGAGGGTAGGGCTAGTGAAATTGCTGGTGCAAAAGCCATACAGTTTGATAGAGAGCAACGACGATTAGGAATGCGATATGCCGCTGAAAACTCTTTGGTAGAAATGGAAAAAGACCCTAAACAAAGAGCAATGTTTGATGCTTACACCAATGGCATTAACGCTTACATAGAAAAATTATCTCCCAAAAACTATCCGTTAGAGTATAAAGTGTTGAATATTGAACCTGAAAAATGGACAAATATTCGTACCGCTTTATTATTAAAAATGATGGCCAAAATGTTGAGCAGCGGTACAGAAAATGATTTAGAAAATACCAATGCAAAAAGTATTTTTATGCCAGATGAGTTAAAAGCAATTTATCCGCAAGTGCATGATTCGTTAGTACCTATAATACCAAAAGGTACCCTTTTTGAAAAGCCAGGCATTGTGCCAATACAACCAGCAAATGCAGATAGTTTGTATTTTAACAATAAAAAATTAGTTGCTGCAAATCAAACCTATAAACCTAATATTAATAATGGAAGTAACAATTGGGTTGTTGGTGGAAGCAAAACAAAATCGGGTTCTCCTATTTTATGTAACGATCCTCATTTAGAATTATCGCTGCCAAGTATTTGGTATGAGATGCAATTGAATACGCCTACAAGTAATGTGTATGGTGCCACATTGCCGGGTAGTCCATTTGTTATTATTGGCTTTAACGATAGTTGTGCATGGGGCGTTACTAATGCACAAAGAGATGTAAAAGATTATTACGAAATAAAATTTAAAGATGCTAGTAAAAAAGAATATTGGTTTAATAATAAATGGGAGACATCTAAATTAAGAATAGAAACCATTAACGTAAAAGGTGGAGCCACTGTTTATGATACAGTGGCGTACACTGTTTTTGGCCCTGTAATGTTTGATGCTAGTTATAATGGTATGGCAGAAAATGTTAGTAACAATAAAAATTTAGCAATACGCTGGGTAGCCCACGACCCAAGTAATGAAGCTAGTACCTTTTATAATTTAAATAGAGCAAAAAATTATGCTGATTATTTAAGTGCTATTAAAACATTTGAATGCCCTGGGCAAAATTTTATTTTTGCTAGTAAAACGGGAGATATTGCTTTATGGCAACAAGCAAAATTTCCTGCAAGATGGGCTGGACAAGGGTTGTATATAATGCCTGGGCAAGATAGTAGTTTTATGTGGCAAGGCTTTATTCCACAAAATGAAAATCCCCATATAATAAACCCAGAACGTGGCTTTATTGAAAGTGCAAATCAACGCCCTGTTGATAGTACATACCCTTATTTTATTCCGGGGCAATATTTAATTCCAAGAGGAAGAGCTATTGAATATTATTTAACCAAAATGAATGCAATTGAGCCAAAAGATATGATGCAGTTGCAAAATAATTATTACAATATTACTGCCAGTAATGTTGTACCAACATTACTAAACTATATTAATGAAAATGGATTAAATGAAACAGAAAAAAAATATCTAGCTATCATTAAGCAATGGAATTTAATGGCAAGTGCCGACAGTAAAGGGCAAACAATATATAATTTATGGTGGAAAAATTTGCAACAATTTATTTGGGATGATGACCTAAGTAAAGTAAATGATAATACTCCTTTTCCAACATCTGAAACCACTATGGAGTTGTTAAAAAAAGATACAGCACTAAAATTTATTGATAACTTAAACACTCCACAAAAAGAAACAATTGTTGATGCAATAACTTCATCTTTCAAAAAAGCAGCAATTACTTTAGCAAAATATGAAGCCGCTGATGGGCTAGAATGGAGTAAAATTAATAAAGGAAGTGTATATCATTTATTAAAAAATAATATGCCCGGCTTTAGCCGACCAAATTTAAACGTAGGAGGCAATGGAGATATTATTAATGCCATACATGATAGCCACGGACCAAGCTGGCGAATGATTGTAAGCCTTACGCAACAAACAGAGGCTTACGGTGTATATCCTGGCGGACAAAGCGGAAACCCTGGTAGTAAGTATTACGATGATTATGTAAACAACTGGGCAGAGGGAAAATATTTTCCATTGTGGATGATGAATAAAGCTGAAGCAACAGATAAAAAAGTAATGGCAATAATTAATTTTAAAAAAGGATAAACTAATCATACAATGAAATTTTTCACATCTATACTTTTAACAGCTTTATTAAGTTTTGCAGGCTGTTTATATTTACCTTGGTGGAGCATTGCAGTTGTTGCTTTTATACTGGCAGCACTAATACCACAAAAACCAATAAAGGCATTTTTGGCTGCATTTATAGCATTATTTATTTTATGGTTTGCTCTTTGTTTTTATATGAGTAATGCTAACGATAATATTTTAGCACATAAAGTATCCTTGTTAATTATTAAAATGGATAACCCTTATTTATTGATGACTGTAACTGCTTTAATAGGTGCATTGGTGGCTGGTTTGGCAGCATTGAGTGGTAGTTATTTGAGGAAGATTAAGTAACTAATTTATGGGTATTTGGCAAAATATAAAAGACGCTAATTATAGCTTTGAAAAAATAGTATTAAAAATATTTTTTTCATTTGTCCTTATCATTCTTTTCTACTTTTTGATAGACAAGTTGCTTCATCTATCCACAGAAATATTGCTATTTTTTCAATCAAATAAAATAGCTCTTTTTGCTTTTATTATTATAGGGGTAGTTTTATTTCTTATTCACTACACTTTATATTTTAGTTCTTTAGATTTTGTTGAAGCGGAAACAATCGATACTGTAAAAGTTGCAAAAATTTTTGTAAAAATTTGGTCACTCTTTTGGATATGTTGGGGGGTGTATTGTGCAATTTTGCTAAGTAATTCTTATAAACCTACAATTCAACTAAGGTTTATTATTTCTTTTTTAGTTTTAATTCCTTCATTAGTATTTCCTTTTTTTTCGGAAATATTGAGAAGACTAGAAATGAAAGAAGAGCAAGCTAATAAATTATTGCTTGGAGATAAATACAACGAATTAGAACCATATTATAGCAATGCCTCTAGAAAATATTATACTGGATATTATGCCTTGTTAGCTATACCAGCCTACTTAATAACTTTATTATTTTTGTTTGTAGTTGAATAAAAATATTAACCCAACTTTAGTTTTTCACTAACATATTCCAACCTATATTCGTACTAAATAAATTAGTGATGCCCCAGCCTAATGCTATAAAATTATTTGAAGATAAAAAAGTACGAACACTTTGGAATGAAGAGGAAGAGAAATGGTATATTTCTATTGTTGATGTAATTGAAATATTGACAAACACTTATAGACCAAGAAAGTATTGGAGTGATTTAAAAGCTAAGCTAAAAAAGGAGGGAAGTGAACTGTCCGAAAAAATCGGACAGTTGAAAATGCTTGCTGAAGATGGTAAACAACGAATAACCGACGTAGCCGATACCGAACAACTTTTTCGTCTTATACAATCTATATCAAGCCCAAAAGCAGAGCCTTTTAAATTGTGGTTGGCAAAAGTTGCTAATGAACGATTAGATGAAATGCAAGATCCAGAGCTTAGTATTGATAGGGCTTTGCAGCAATACTTGCAATTAGGTTACAGCGAAAGTTGGATAAATCAACGCCTTAAAAGTATAGAAATACGAAAAGAGTTAACAAACGAATGGAAAAAATGTGGGGTAAAAGAAGGTGTACAATTCGCCACATTAACTGATATTATCACGAAAGAATGGGCAGATAAAACTACCAAAGAATATAAAATATTG
>JANNWD010000559.1:0-7956 GCA_031408315.1 Bacteroidota bacterium | reverse complement strand
CCACTCATCATGGTATCATAATAAGCGTTCTCAGCTTTCAGGTGATCAACCACTTTTGTACTGTCTGGCCCTTTTTTAAAATAATCATTCATCCAGTAATAATTATCAATACGGGTATCGCCATGGGCAATTAATTCTTTTACTTTTTTCTCTGCAACTGGGGCTGCAATACTGTCGGCCCATTTGTACGGCATTGTTACAATGTTAGTTTGATTTGTACAAGAAAGTAAGAAACATAATGCTACTAAAAGTAGCCATTGATTTTTTTGCATAAATTAAAGTTTGCACTAATTTAAAGTATTATTTCAATAACTTTTTTTAATTTTCAATTATTTCCTCCTTGCCACAACTATCGTATACTTAAAACTTTTTTTCTTTCCATTTAAATTAAACACTTCGGTATAAATAATATAAATGCCGGTAGCTAACGTATTGTTTTTTTCTCCTAAACCATCCCAACGATAATTTCCTTTTATGCCACATAAAGCATTGCGTTGTAGATTACGTACAACCCTTCCTGCTCCATCAAAAATGGTAATATTAGCAATATACCCGGGCTCAGGAAAATTGTAGTTTATGCTGGCAAAATCATCCATGCCGTCATTATCGGGGCTTACAATTTCTGGTGTAGTTGTAATATCGCCTAGTATATTATCGGTAATTTTGTATTGACTATTTTTATAGCTAGGTGTACCATATCCAAGACTTGTAGCGGCACTATGCCAGTTTTCTTGGCTTTGTGTTGGTGCGTTGTAATCTATTCTTTCTAAGGCTACACCTTCTCTATTGCTAATTAAATTAAAATGCCATTTTTCATCATACTTTAATTCATCTACAATGTTGCCTTGTGCATTTAAAATAATCACATTGCTTTTATCATCATTAAACGATGGCATAGGGTTTACAAGTACAAAAGCATCTAAATTATTTGCAACATATTTATTTAACACTAGTTGCTTATCCTCTGTAAGCACCATAAAATCTTGCGGAAATAATAAATAATTTTCGGCACTTAATTGTTTAATACTACTAATTACATTCAAACTATTTCTGTTAGCAATACTTAATTGTTTAAGGTCAATAATTTTATTACTACGGTTATAAATTTCTACATAATCTGTTCCGTTACTTGGTGGGTTAAATAAAATTTCATTTATCACCACATCAAAACTATCGGCTAATTCACTCAACCCTACTCTTGCAGTTTTTGCAGAGCCAATAACATTTTCTCCACAATCTGTAACTGCATTTGCAGATACAGTATAAACTTTACTAGGTTGTAAAGCTGTTGCTAAGCGTAAATTAACTTTATCAAAACTTGGCGATACAGCTACAGCATTTTGCGGCACACCAACACCATCACTTATGCTGTAATTTGCAGCAGTAGCAGCTTTAAGGCTGTCTAATTGTTCATCAAAAACCAAAACAATATTTAAATTATCTGTTGCATAAGCTCTCATTAATTTGGGTGCAGTTACATCTTTATTAATGGCATCAACTGCATTCTTTTTTGCTGGTGAGCCTCCACGTATATCTGTACTTGCCTTCCAATTGCTAATGCCACTGCAAGGGTTTTTAGTATCAATCATTTCCAATGTCCATCCGCCATCTTTTTTTAGTTCGTTTTGATACCAAGCATCGGTATAACTAACGGTGTGTATTACCCGATTTTTTGGGCTCAATAAAGAAAGTGTTTCTCCTGCATTATCCAAACTAGGGAAACTTGTTACCGCAATTGTTGGACCATACACCGCCAAACCTGCCACAGCATTACTTGTACACACAATTACAAAACTATCTGGCTTTAAACTAAAGGTTGGCATTGGTCCACTTTGCCCTGTTGCATCTGAAATACGCCAGCCTTGTAAATCAATGGTAAAGGCAGATGTGTTTCTTAACTCCACCCATTCGCTATTGGGCAAACTAACTTGCGGTGTTGGGTCGGTCATTATTTCATCTATAACCACATCAAACTGTGTAGGAATAAAATAACTAAATGCAATAGTGCCATTGTTGATTGTGTTGTTAGATAAATCTTTTACGCCATTTAGGGTTAATTGCAAATTGGTACGTAAAGGAAAAGTAGTTGCAAACGTTAAATGCACCAAAGCCAAGTTGGCAGCATCTCTTACGGCTGTTGTTGGAATGCCAATACCATTGTTTACTGCATAGTTTGCAGTGGTTTGGCTACTGGTTAAATCTATAGGTTCGTTAAATAAAACATCTAAGGTAGTTGGCGTTAATGCTGTTGCACTTACAATTGCTGGCGGCGTTACATCTGGCACAAAAACTTGTGCAACAATATCATCAAAAAAGTGGCGTTGAAAAAAACTTGCTGTGCTTTGTTTTATTAAAATACCAAAAAAAGATGATGTTGTATATGTTGCATCTGTAACCACACCTTCGGTAAAATAATTATTTCCAGTGCCTGTTAAATCTCTATTCAATACCCATTGATTAGCGGCGTTACGAACTACTTTTATTTTCATTACGTTATTACTGGTATTTAAAATGCCATCTACACCATCAATAATTTTTGTAATAGTTGCTCCATCCTTTCTATACAATGCAATTTCATCGGCAGTATTTCCTATTCGTACAAAATAGCCGTTGGTAGCATTAGCTGTTAAGTCACTAGCACTAGCTGTTAAAAAAACATCAATATAATTTGTGCTAGATGGATTAAATGTTATTTGATCATAAAATTCCCATTGAACAGTTGTTGCTATAGTACTTGCTGTGCTTAAATAATAAGTGCTATTGACAACCGTGTTATTGCTTTGTAATTGAAAAGATGGGTTAACGTTAAAGTCTGCCAAGCCACCAACCCAAGTTGGGTTTGTTGTAATGTCTCCATCGGTAAAACTTTCGGTAAACTGTGCTTTTACAAATAAGTTGGCAAAGCAAATGATGAATATAAGAAGTATAGTTTTTTTCATAACGTTAATGTGTGTTTTAAAGATACTAATTTTAGATACTTATTGCACTAATTTTTACGAATTACACTAATTAATAAAAATTAGATAATATATTAGGGATAAACATTTCCTTTGCAAAAAGATAATTTACATGAAGGTAGCTTTAATAGGAGCCACAGGCTTAGTGGGTACAAAAATGTTGCAAGTATTAGTAGAGCGTAATTTTCCACTAACGGAATTAATACTTGTTGCATCTAAAAAATCGATTGGAAAACAAATAGAATTTAAGGGCAAGAAATACAGCATTGTAAGTATGCAAGATGCTATAAATGCTAAACCTGCCGTTTCTATTTTTAGTGCTGGTGGTAGTACTAGTTTAGAGTGGGCACCCAAATTTGCCGAAGCTGGTATTACCGTAATTGATAACAGTAGTGCATGGCGTATGGATGCTACAAAAAAACTAGTAGTGCCAGAAGTGAATGCAAATGTGTTAACTGCTACAGATAAAATTATTGCTAACCCAAATTGCAGTACCATACAAATGGTGGTTGTTTTAAAACCCTTACATGATAAATATAAAATAAAAAGAGTGGTGGTAAGCACCTACCAAAGCGTTACTGGTACTGGTGTAAAAGCCGTTACCCAATTAATGAATGAGCGTAAAGGTATTGAGGGAGAAATGGCTTATAAATACCCAATTGACATGAATGCTATACCACAAATAGATGTTTTTTTAGAAAACGGTTATACTAAAGAAGAAATGAAAATGACCAACGAAACTAAAAAAATAATGGGTGATGATAGTATACAAGTAACGGCTACTTGTGTACGTATACCTACTATGGGTGGGCATAGCGAAAGTGTAAATATTGAATTTGAAAATGACTATGATTTAGCAGAAGTAAAAACTATTTTAAGCAATGCTGCTGGTGTTGTTGTAAAAGATGATATAGCTAATTTTATTTACCCCATGCCGTTAACTGCATATGATAAAGATGAAACTTTTGTAGGCAGAATTAGAAGAGATGAAACACAAGCAAACACACTAAACTGCTGGATTGTAAGCGATAATTTACGTAAAGGTGCTGCTACAAATGCGGTGCAGATTGCGGAGTATTTGGTGGCTAATCAATTGCTTGGGGCTTAAGCCCCAAGCAATTGAAGTATATTATAAAAAAACACTTAACTTTAGTAAATGGAAACAACCATTAAAATAAATACTGATAATTTAACTATTGATATTATTGAGGGCATACGTAAAATGTTCCCCCATAAAATGGTGGAAATAAACGTACAACCTGCCGATGATACAGAATTTATTACAGAAAATAAAGCTTATGCCGCTGAACTAAAAAGCAGAATTGAAGAGTACAAGCAAAAGCAAGAAGGTATTACTTTAAAGGTAAGTGAATTATTATGAGAGATATTTTATTTGTACCCAAGGCTTTTAAAGAATATCAAGAATGGATTTTAACAGACAGAAAAACAGCTTTACGAATTGGTGATTTAATTAAAGATATTTTACGTAACCCTTTTGATGGTATTGGTAAGCCTGAGCCTTTAAAATATGATTTTGCTGGGTGTTGGAGTAGAAGAATTGACCTAGAACATAGATTGATTTATGCTGTTGAAGAGAATAAAATAGTTATATACTCTTGTTATTCACATTATAAGTAGTTGAAAAAATCTATTTTTCAATTTCAATATTACTTACTCTCTAATAGAACCAGACTCAAAAAGCTTTTTCTTAAATTGATTAAAATTTTCAATACTAATAAAATTATTGATTAATCCTACTGTATCCGTTGATTTTAAACAAATAGATAGAAACTCGGTTTTTTCTTTTGTAGTAATAGTTAAATACGCTTCCAGCCTTTTATAAGGGCTATCCATTTCATTTGGTTTGGGGGGCACACCAACCCTTTTCTGTAAGTGAAAAATTTATTTTTATAGTATTTGTGAAAAACCTTAAATCATGAGATGGTAAAAGGAATTTAATATTTGGTACAGTTGTTTTTTTTGTATAAGAATAATAAGTATTTGAATTTTTGCTTTTTATACAAACAGTTGCTTCTTGGTTTATTGTGTCTAAATAATACTTACAGCTATCAATATTTATAAAGTATAATTTACTAACCGAGTCGTTTAATTTGTATACTATACAATATCCCTTATTTAATTTTTGTTTGCTTTTGGGTGAAAGAGTGTCTATTTCATCAAAACCCTTGTGCTTTTCGAATGAATAGTTTTTATAAAAAGTAATTGTTTTTTCTTTTCTATTACAAGAGAATAAGCTAACAAAAAGTAACACCAAAACAATCGAGTACAAATTTTTCATTATTTCTATTTTACATTCGACTCTACAGTAAAAGCTCAACAGCGGTATGCCGTACAAGAGAGTGACACAACGATGCTGCCATGAAAAACAAATGCTTGTTACCAAAATATTATACCAACCGCCGTCAGGGTTGTTAACCGCTGACGGGGTTTACACAATCGTCCAAGTTTCATTTCCCCTTAACAACTTATCCAAATCGCCTTTACCTTTTTTGGCTATAATATCATCTATTTGTAGTTGCATACTATCTTCGTAGCAAGCTCTTTCGGTTTCGTAAAAAACGCCAAATGGTCGGGGTAAATGCCCTGCTAATTTTGGGTCATCAAACATTCTTATTAAAATCTGTGCTTTGTAAAAATCTTTTTCGTCATGCATCCACAAATCATCCGCACTGGCACCTTCTTCTAAATTTACAATTACAGGTTTAAAGCCATCTAACTTAATACCCTTGTTATTTGTTGCTCCAAACACCAATGGTTTACCTTGTTCTAAAAATAATACTTCATCTGCCTTGCTACTTTTTTCGGTAAATATTTCAAAAGCCCCATCATTAAAAATATTACAGTTTTGATAAATTTCTAAAAAAGATGCCCCTTTATGTGCTTGGCTGCGGAGCAACATGGCTTGTATATGTTTGGGGTCTCTATCCATAGTTCTGGCAATAAAACTAGCATCGGCACCCATAGCTAATGCTAATGGATTAAATGGATGATCTATACTACCAAATGGTGTTGATTTAGTAATTTTATTTTCTTCGCTGGTAGGAGAATACTGCCCTTTTGTTAACCCGTAAATTTGGTTGTTGAATAACAAGATATTTATATCAAAATTTCTACGCAATAGATGAATGGTGTGATTGCCTCCAATACTTAAACTGTCGCCATCGCCTGTTACTACCCACACACTTAGCTCTGGTCTTGCTGCTTTTAAGCCGCTGGCTACAGCCGTTGCTCTGCCGTGTATGCTGTGCATTCCGTAGGTATTCATGTAATAGGGAAAGCGACTACTACAGCCAATACCACTAACAATTACAATATTTTCTTTTGGTATACCAAGCGTTGGCATTACTTTTTGCACTTGTGCTAAAATTGAGTAATCGCCACAGCCTGGGCACCAACGTACCTCTTGGTCTGTTACAAAATCTTTTGCTGTAAGTGGTGCTGGAGGTGTTAGTGTTTCTGCCATAAAATATGTTGTGTTGTAAAATTACAAAATAATAAATGCTTTTCTATATTTCTGCCTTTATTAACAAAACTGTTTTAATTTAGGTTGATTATAGCACTTGTATTATGAACGATTTTATAAAAAAGTATAAAAAAGAACTGGCTTTTGTAATTGGTATTTTGTTTTTTGTATTAATGGTTGCCACTAACCCTTTTTCCTTGCTACCAAAAGCCAATTTGGTTTTAAGCATTGCAGTATTAATGATTATGTGGTGGGTGCTAGAGGCTATGCCACTAGCTGTTGTGGCTTTAATGCCCATTGTACTTTTTCCGCTTACGGGTATAAGTACAATTAAAGATGTTACAAAATCATACGCCGATAGTAATATTTTTTTATTTATGGGTGGATTTTTTATAGGTATTGCCATTGAAAAATGGAATTTACACAAACGTATTGCATTAGGTATAATAAATATTACAGGCACCAATGGCAACAAAATAATTTTAGGATTTATAATTTCAACAGGTTTTTTAAGTTTGTTTTTAAGCAACACTGCTACTACCATGATGATGTTCCCTATTGCCATGAGTGTTATAAATGTAATAGCATCTCACAATAAACAAAGTGCAGGAATAAAAAATTTTAGTTTAGCATTAATGTTGTGCATTGCGTATGCTAGCAATTTTGCTATTGGTACAATTATTGGCACTCCGCCAAATGTTGCTTATGCTGGTTATATACAAGAAAAATTTAATCATAGCATTGGTTTTATGAATTGGATGCTAGTATTTACGCCGCTTACTATTGTATTAATGCTAATGCTGTATTGGGTTATGGTAAAATGGTTGTACCCCAATAATATTAAACACAGTGCCGAAGGTAAGAGTTATATAAAATCGGAGTTGCAAAAATTAGGCAAATTATCTGCCGCCGAAAAAAGGGTTTTAACTGTTTTTGGCGTAACTATTTTTATGTGGATTTTTAAAGATTTGATAAATGGTTTTCAAAAAACAATTGTGTTAGATGATACCATTATTGCGTTGATTGGTGCTATTACTTTATTTATTATCCCTAGCGGTAAAGAAGATGAGCAACGATTATTAGAATGGCCCGATACTACTAAAATGGCTTGGGGAATTTTATTGCTTTTTGGTGGTGGCATTGCTTTGGCAAAATCGTTGGAGGATGTAAAAATTATGGATCAACTGGGTAGTTACATTGCTTCGTTTGCTACTACTAATGTTTTTTTAATGATATTGATTGTAACAACAATATCCGTTTTTTTAAGTGAGATAATGAGCAATGTAGCTCAAGTAATTGTAATGGCTCCTGTAATTACTTCTGTTGC
Organism: Bacteroidota bacterium; assembly: GCA_031408315.1. Classification (GTDB taxonomy): domain Bacteria; phylum Bacteroidota; class Bacteroidia; order Chitinophagales; family Chitinophagaceae; genus Ferruginibacter. Next base: position 188 of record JANNWD010000559.1, on the reverse strand, counting down.
TATTGCTTTAAAAATTGACCCTTTACTTTTAGGCATACCCATGACGCTAGGTGCTAGTTGTGCCAGTATGTTACCAATGGGTACACCGCCTAATGCTATTGTATTTGCTAGTGGGCATATAAAGATTAAAGACATGATTAAAACAGGTTTTGTACTAAATATTATTTGTATAATTTTAATAACCCTAT
>JANNWD010000558.1:0-2149 GCA_031408315.1 Bacteroidota bacterium | reverse complement strand
AACGCCCTATACATAAAAATCATTTCTTCTTTTATTATAATATCCTTTAAAATAAGCCCTACAATAATCATTTTTTTTTGTAATAACGGTATCATAGGTATATCCGCAAATTCCTTTTGAAGAATGAACAATATTTATCTGTAAAAACTGCTCTTTATCAAACAATCCCTCCCAAGTACCAGTAAGATTTTGAGCTGAAATCGTCATTTTAAAAGCCAAAAAAATCAATATTAAACTATATTTATACATAATAATCCACTTTAAACCAATAGCATAATTTTTGCTTTTACACTATCTATACTTACCAGATTATTAAGTTACGCCAATTACATAATTTATAGCCCAGTTTTTACATATATTTTTTGTAAAACAACCAATAGTGCTGTATAAATCATGGGATAAGCGTAAAAATAAAAATTTGTCATTTTGGTGCATATTTCTATGTTTTTCATTTCAAAATCTTAAATTCTTTACCTACCTTTGCCGCTCAAAATATATACTACATATACATAATACATTTTTATGGCTAATACAGGTAAAGTAAAATCAATTATTGGGGCGGTGGTAGATGTGCAGTTTGATGCAGGAAGTAAGCTTCCAGAAATTTTAAATGCACTAGAAATTAAGAGAGAAAATGGTGATACATTAGTACTAGAAGTACAACAACATTTAGGAGAAGATAGTGTACGTACTATTGCAATGGATGGTACCGAAGGTTTAGTTAGAGGAATAGCGGTGATAGATACAGGAAAACCAATAGCAATGCCTGTTGGAGAAGGAATTAAAGGTCGTTTATTTAACGTAACTGGCGATGCTATTGATGGTTTGCCGCAAGTAAGTAAAGAAGGTGGTCGTCCAATTCATGCTAAACCACCATTATTTGAAAATCTTAGTACAGCAAGTGAAATTTTATTTACAGGTATTAAAGTAATTGACTTAATTGAGCCTTATGCAAAAGGGGGTAAAATTGGTTTGTTTGGTGGAGCAGGTGTAGGTAAAACAGTTTTAATTCAAGAGTTGATTAACAATATTGCAAAAGCATATAGTGGTGTATCGGTATTTGCAGGTGTGGGAGAAAGAACAAGGGAAGGAAACGATTTGATGAGAGAGATGATTGAGGCAGGCATTATGAATTACGGCGATAAATTTAAGCATAGCATGGAAGAAGGCGGCTGGGATTTAAGTGCTGTAAATATGGAAGATCTTAAAGAAAGTAAAGCAACTTTTGTATTTGGACAAATGAACGAACCTCCAGGAGCTAGGGCTAGAGTGGCGTTGAGCGGATTAACGATTGCAGAATATTTTAGAGATGGTGAGGGAACTGGTCAAGGAAAAGATATTCTTTTCTTTGTAGATAACATTTTCCGTTTTACACAAGCAGGTAGTGAGGTATCGGCGTTATTAGGTCGTATGCCTAGTGCGGTGGGTTACCAACCAACATTAGCAACTGAAATGGGTTTAATGCAAGAGCGTATAACATCTACTAAAAATGGTTCAATTACCTCTGTACAAGCAGTATATGTACCTGCAGATGACTTAACCGATCCTGCTCCGGCAACAACATTTGCCCACTTGGATGCCACAACCGTTTTGAGTAGAAAGATTGCGGATTTAGGTATTTATCCTGCGGTAGATCCATTGGATAGTACATCAAGAATATTAACTGTAGCTATTGTTGGCGAAGAGCATTACAATACAGCAGATAGAGTAAAATTAATTTTGCAACGTTATAAAGAGTTACAAGATATTATTGCCATCCTTGGTTTAGATGAATTGAGTGATGAAGATAAATTAGTAGTATCAAGAGCAAGAAAAGTACAACGTTTCCTTAGCCAACCATTTTTTGTGGCAGAGCAGTTTACAGGTTTAAAGGGTGTTTTGGTTCCAATAGAAGATACTATTAAAGGCTTTAATGCAATTATGGATGGTGAGGTGGATGAATACCCAGAAGCAGCATTTAACCTTGTAGGTACATTAGAAGATGCCATTGAAAAAGGTAAGAAAATGATGGCGGCGGCACAGGCGTAATAATTAGCTAATTCGATAATATTGCTAATTTGCTAATTATGATGCAAGCTTAAATTGAGTTTAGCACATTAGCATATTAGCACACTAGCACATTAACAATGACATTAGAGATACTAACACC
>JANNWD010000557.1:0-2351 GCA_031408315.1 Bacteroidota bacterium | reverse complement strand
GATGCGGTTGTCGCGGCTGATACAGTCGGCCGCAAAATGGATCGAGGATTGCCGCCCTGTTCCTGGCCCCCAGCCGGTGCGTCCGACATTGGTCGAGCGGCTGTGCCCGAGGTGCGAAGTATAGAAGCCTGCTGTCTCGTCGCCGCTCCATGCGACACTCAGATGGAGGATTTCGCCATCGGGAAAAGCATTAAGCGTCGTGACGGTGCCCGCAATGACGTCCTCGACCGAGCGCACGACGCCGTAGGACGAGTAGATCGTGCAATGCGCGTCATAGGTATCGTAAATCCGCCCGACCGCGCGATCCATCCAGATTTCGTCGGTGATCCGCACGATGTAATCGACAATGTCGATATATTGCTCCTCGAACCCGCGCATCGGATGCGTTCGTTTCGCCGATGGTTCGCGCAGTTCGCGGCCGTCGCGCTGGCGGATGCGGGTGACGGGCGGGCGTTCCGGCAAAGTGAAGGGCAGCACGGACATCTCCCTACTCTGCAGTCCACCCACCGTCGACGACGATGCTGGTCCCGGTGACGAGCGCCGAGGCATCGGACGCAAGGAAGAGCGCGGCTCCCATCAGATCCTCGACCCGCCCCAGGCGGCCGAGCTTGATCTTGGCGAGCACCGAGGCCTTGAACACGGGATCGTCGAAATACGGCTTGGTCAGCGGCGTTTCGACAAAGGTCGGCGCAATCGTGTTCGACCGGATGCCATGCGCGGCGAGGTCGAGCGCGAACGCCTTCGACATCCCCTCCAGCGCCCATTTGGAGGCGCAATATAGGCTGCGGTTCGGCCCGCCGACATGGCCCATCTGGCTGCCGATATGGATGAGGCTGCCGGGCTTCTTGTCGGCCAGCATCGCTTTGACGCAGCTCTGGGCGACGAAAAACGCACTCTTTACGTTGAGGTCGAGCACGGCGTCGTAGTCGGCCTCGCTCACCTCGGTCATCGGCTTGGGCCGGTTGGTTCCCGCATTGTTAACGAGCACGTCGAAGGCGGGTCGCGCGTCAAAGAATGCTGCAACCGCACTCATCTCCGACACATCGAGCACGGCCCAGTCGCCGCCCATTTCCGTTGCCGCAGCTTCGATTTCACCCGCTGTTCGCGCAACCAGTGTCACCCGCGCCCCTGCCTCAGCCAGCGCCGCCGCCAGCGCGAGACCGATGCCGCGCCCGGCACCCGTCACCAGCGCGCGACGTCCGTCGAGGCGGAAGGAGGGGGTGCGGGGAAGGATCAAATTGTCTCGCGTGGTTCGGCGCGGCCCGCATAGGGGATGTTGCGCCCGCCGTAGCGCCGCACGCGCAGGTTCGCCTGTTCGCCGTGGCCCGCGAACCCTTCAAGCGCGCAGAGACGGCTGCAATATTCGCCGATCATCGCCGACGCTTCATCGGTCGTGATCCGCTGATAAGTGTGGGTTTTCAGGAATTTGCCAACCCACAGCCCGCCCGTATAGCGCCCCGCTTTGCGCGTCGGCAGCGTGTGGTTCGTCCCGATCACCTTGTCGCCGTAGGCCACATTGGTGCGTGGCCCCAGGAAAAGCGCGCCGTAATTGACGAGGCGGTGCAGAAACCAGTCGGGGTCGCGCGTCATCACCTGGATATGCTCGTTGGCGATGACGTCGCTGACCTGCGCCATCTCTTCCTCGTCGGCGCACAGGATGACCTCGCCCCAATTCTCCCACGCAACGCGCGCGATTCCGGCTGTCGGCAGGATTTCGAGCAGGCGGACGACTTCACGCATCGTCTCCTCGGCAAGCTTGCGATTGGTCGTGATGAGGATCGCGGGCGAGTCCGGGCCATGCTCGGCCTGACCCAGCAGATCGGTCGCGCACATCTCGCCGTCCACCGTTTCGTCGGCGATGACCATCGTTTCGGTCGGTCCGGCAAACAGGTCGATCCCGACGCGACCGAACAACTGGCGCTTGGCCTCCGCCACGAACGCATTACCCGGCCCCACGAGCATATCGACCGGCGCGATGCTGTCGGTGCCGAGCGCCATCGCGCCCACTGCCTGAATGCCGCCGAGGCAATAGATTTCGTCCGCGCCCGCCATGGCTTGCGCGGCCACGATGGCAGGCGCGAGCCTCCCCTCGAATGGCGGTGCGCAGGTGATGACACGCGGCACGCCCGCGACCTTGGCCGTGACCACGCTCATATGGGCCGATGCCAGCAACGGATATTTGCCGCCGGGGACGTAGCAGCCCGCATTCTGCACCGGGATCGTCTTGTGTCCGAGTACCACACCGGGCAGCGTCTCGACTTCGGTATCGGTGATCGTCGCGCGCTGGATTTGCGCGAAGTTCTTGACCTGCGCCTGCGCGAATTCGATGTCGATGATGTCCTGCCGGTTGA
>JANNWD010000556.1:0-10731 GCA_031408315.1 Bacteroidota bacterium | reverse complement strand
ACAGCATCGCCCCAGCGTAAAGCTGAGGCCACATTTGCTATAAGTTGATTTAAAACATTAGTTGATTTTAAGTAAACTAAAACATCATCAGTTGTTTTGTTAAGCATATTAATTTTTGTTCTTCTTGTTAAATATTGCTTTACAATTTGGCTTAATGCTATATGATATTGTTTAACTTGTTCACTATTATTCAAATTATATTGTTGTAATTTTTTAATACTTTCCATTGCCACATCATAAGCCGAGTTAAATGCTTTATACTCCTGTTTAGGTTTGTTTTTCCTAAACCTCCTTACTAAATAAATAAGTAATAAAAGAGTTATTAAACCGATTAAAACGTACAAAACAATATTACAATAAGTTGGCTTAGCACCCATTTCAATAATTGGCTTTATATCTCGTAGTTGATTAGTACTATCAGTTGGTGCAAAGCCAACATTTACTTCCATAGAATCAGTATATAATTTTACTGTTTTGGAATTAGCTGATATAAAGTTAATTGCCAAAGCCGGTGTACGCCATTTACCGCTATCAAAGCTAGTTAAACTAATTTGTTGTGTAAGTGTGGTAATATTGTTTGTAAAAGAAGAATCAATTTGCCCCTTTGCTACTAATTCAAAATGCGGAATAGAGTCGGGTAATGAAAGCCAATTTACCTTAAATTCATTTGTAGCAAAGCTAGCTACTACTTTATAATTTACTTGTTCCCCTATTAAAATATTATCTCTATCTATAAATGTTTTTACTGTTGGCGTTTGTGCATGGTTATATTCAACTAAAAAAATTAAAATCAGTAGCTTAAAAAAAATAGCCCGTTTTTTCATGTTAAATTATCCATTAATTAATTTCTTTTCATAAAAAACTGTTGCAAAATTTTTACATAATCCTCATCGGTACGTACATGCAACAATTCGGCTCCTGCCTTTTTAAAATAATTTTTGCATTTTTCGCTTTGCTGTAAAAAATGATGTTGATAATTATATTTTACCAACGCATTATTACTATCTATCCATTTTGTTTTACCGGTTTCTGCATCTTGCATTTGCAACAAACCAGCATCGGGCAATTGCATATCCATTTTATCGTACACTTTTATACCAATTACATCATGTTTGTTACCAATTACTTTTAAATCTTTATCGTAAGCATCTGCTAAAAAATCGGTTAAAATAAATGCAATACTTTTTTGCTTTACGCTAGTGCTAAAATATTTTACCGCTTCGTCTAAATTTGTGCCTTTTGTAGTGGCTTTTACAGTGAGCAATTCTCTTACAATATATAGGGCATGTTGCCTTCCTTTTTTAGGTGGAATATATTTTTCTATTTTATCGCTAAAAAAAATTACGCCAACTTTATCATTATTGTTAATGGCACTAAATGCAAGTACAGCCGCTATTTCAACAATTACATCTTTTTTTTGCTTAGTAATTGTTCCAAATAAATTACTAGCACTTGTATCTATCAAAAGCATTACTGTAAGCTCTCTTTCCTCTTCAAATACTTTTGTAAATGGCTGATTAAACCTTGCACTTACATTCCAATCTATAAACCGTATATCATCACCAGCATAGTATTCTCTAACTTCTCTAAAACTCATTCCCTTTCCTTTAAAAGCACTGTGGTATTCGCCAGTAAATAAATGAGTGGTTATTTTTTTACTTTTAATTTCTAGCTCCTTAACCTTTTGCATTATAGCCTCCCCTAACCCCTCCGAAAAAGAGGGTTCAGGCTGTGTTAAATTTAAAAAATTTTTATTTTTAAAAAAATTAAAAGCCATTAGGTTAAAAAAAGAGTTAACAATATTATATCGCTTAAAGCCTCCCCACAGGAGAGGTTTGGAGGGGGTTTTTTACGGCACATTCACCGTTCTCAAAATTTCATCAATAATTTGTTCTACATTAATGTTTTCTGCCTCGGCTTCGTAAGTTAATCCTATACGATGGCGTAGTACATCTTTACAAATAGTACGAACATCTTCTGGCACTACATACCCTCGTTTATTTAAAAAAGCATACGCCTTTGCGGCTAAGGTTAAATTAATACTTGCCCTTGGGCTTCCGCCAAAACTAATTAATGGTTTTAATTTTTGAAGAGAATATTTTTCTGGATAACGAGTAGCAAACACAATATCTAAAATATAATTCTCTATTTTTTCATCTACATAAATATTTCTAACTAATTCTTTTGCAGTTAAAATTTCTGTAGTGGTTGCTACATTATTTATAGTAGGAGGGTTTAAGCCTAATGTATTTTGACGAATAATTAATTGCTCCTCTGCTTTAGATGGATAGCCCACAACAACCTTTAACATAAATCGATCTACTTGTGCTTCTGGTAGCGGATAAGTTCCCTCTTGCTCAATAGGGTTTTGCGTAGCCAACACTAAAAAAGGCTCTGGTAATTTATATGTTGTATCGCCAATGGTTACTTGCCTTTCTTGCATGGCTTCTAGCAATGCACTTTGTACTTTTGCTGGTGCTCTATTAATTTCATCTGCCAAAATAAAATTAGAAAATATTGGTCCTTTACGAACCATAAATTCATTTTTGGGTTGGTTATAAATCATAGTACCAATAATATCGGCAGGCAATAAATCTGGTGTAAATTGTATGCGGCTAAAATTAGCGGCAATACTTTGTGCTAAAGATTTTATACTTAATGTTTTTGCCAAGCCAGGCACACCTTCTAACAACACATGCCCATTACTTAAAAGCCCAATAAGCAAACGTTCTATCATACCATGTTGCCCTACAATTACTTTGCTAAGCTCATCATTAATTTTATTTACAAAGTTGTTATTACTGTTAATTTTTTCGGTAAGCACTTTAATATCTTCAGCCGTTTGAACCATAACTTTTTATTTTTTTAACCCTTAAAATTAAATCTTTTCTCAATTTTATTACTTACTTATGAAACATCCCGATACTTTCGGGACTCTTGCACATTAGTAATTTTATTGAACAATGAAAATACAAACATTAAGCCAACATTTTTTTATTGAAAATGATGAATGGGAAAAAATACTGTTAAATTGTATGCATAACTAATCAAGAGTTGACAACTTCATGTAATTAGTTAGACTGTTAATTAGAATATTTGATTTACTTCATTCCAAGGCAATAAAGAATTGTCTTCTACTACTGCATTATCATTACCCCCATAAATTACATAACCCTTTGTGCTATTAGTTTTTGCAAGCTGCCTATAATAATTTATTCCGTTAAAAAAATTAAGGTTTTTTGTTTGAGCACTTTTCAATTCTATTGGTGTAATTTTTTCCCCTTTGTCAAACAACACATCTACCTCTGTTCCATGACTATCTCTCCAAAAATAAATATTGGGTTGAAGCCCTTTGTTATATCGTTGTTTCAATAAATCTATAATAATAAGATTTTCAAAAACTCCACCTTTTGCAAAATGGGTGCTAAATTGCTTTGGGTTTTCAATTTGCAATAGGTAGCATAATAGCCCAACATCAATAAAGTATATTTTAGGCATTTGCACCAATCGTTTTGAATAATTATTATGATGAGGTCTTAATAAATAAATGATATAGCTGGCTTCAAGTATATTTACCCAAGCCTTAATCGTATTGGGGCTTACTCCTGTGTCTGACGCTAATGATGAAAAATTAATCAGCTGCCCCACTCTACCTGCAAGTAATTTTATGAATTTTAAAAACACACTGGCATCCGCTACTTTAATAATTTGTTGTACATCTCTTTGTACATAAGTTTGTAAATAAGATGGATAAAAAATAGATGGGTGTATTCGTTTATCATAAAGCCTAGGATAAAACCCTTTAAAAGCTAATTCTTCCCACTTATCTTTTAATTTATCCGCTTGCTTCAGTTCTTCTATTGAAAAAGGCAGTAATGTTAACACCCCTACTCTCCCAGCCAAGGTTTGTGTTATTCTTTCGTTCATTAAAAAATTTTGAGAACCACTTAACACAAATTTAACTTTTTCATTACTATCTACTATTCCTTGTATGTATGAAAAAAGCTGCGGTGCATTTTGTGCTTCATCAATTATAACCCCTTTAGGATATAGTGACAAAAAGCCTCTTGGATCATTTAAGGCAAGTTGTAAATCATCAGGGTTTTCTAATGAAACGTAAGGCAGTTTTGTGAATGTCTTTTTTAATAATGTTGACTTGCCCGATTGTCTTGGGCCATTTAGAGAAACCACAGGAAAAGCCCTATACACTTCTTTTAATTTTTTAACTAATGATCTATTTATCATAAGTTAAAGATAGGCTATTTTGTACAAATTCGCAATTGAATTGCGGATTTGTACAAAATTATTTTTATAGTTAATTGATTAATAATGTTTTATAAAAAATATTGTATATTGTTTGTATATTGCTTGTATACTGTTTGTATGCCGTTTGTATATTGTTTGTAAATTATCTTAGCTTAAATATTTTCCCACAATTGGCACTCTCCTTCCCACCCCAAATGCCTTTGGAGAAATGCGAATTATGGGGCAAAATTGATTGCGTTTGTATTCATTTACATTTACCATTTTTAATACTCTATCAACTAATGATGCCTCAAAACCTTGTGCTTTAATTTCATTTGGCCCTTGTCTGCGTTCAATGTATTGATATAAGATTTTATCAAGAATAGAATAATCTGGTAATGAGTCGCTATCCTTTTGCCCTGGTCGTAACTCGGCACTTGGAGCTTTTGTAATTATGTGGTTGGGTATTATTTCGCTATTACGATTTATATATTTTGCTAACGCATAAATTTGCAATTTATAGCAATCGCCTAGTACACCCAAACCTCCAGCCATATCGCCATACAGCGTACCATAGCCTGTTGCTAATTCACTTTTATTACTTGTGTTTAGTAAAATGTAGCCAAACTTATTAGCCAATGCCATTAATAAATTTCCTCTTGTACGGCTTTGAATATTTTCTTCGGCTATACTAAAAGGTAGGTCTTTAAATATTGGTTTTAGTTCTTGTAAAAAACTATTGTAAATATTTTTTATTGGAATTATATCGTACTGGTTATTTAAGTTTTTGCTCAACTGCTCGGCATCACTCACACTGTGGCCTGTACTGTATTCCGATGGCATTAAAACTGCTCTAACATTTTCTGCTCCTAATGCTTCACATGCTAGTACTAATGTAACAGCACTATCAATACCACCACTGCTGCCCAATATTGCTTTTGTAAAACCCATCTTTCCAAAATAATCTTTAATACCTAATAGTAAGGCGTTATAAATCATTTTAATATTAAGGGTTTCATTTAATGTTATAGGGCTTAATTCTTTGCTTGGTAATTTATTGGCGCCTTCAATAATAGGTGCATTAATTGTACCGTCATCATTTAATATAAACGATTGTAAACTGCTTTCAAACATGGGCATTTGCCCACATAAATTAGCATGTTTATCAAACACTAAACTTCCTCCATCAAAAACAATTTCGGTTTGGCTACCAATTCCATTACAATAAAATAAAGGCAATTTATATTTTGCAACATTTGCTTTTATAGTTGCTTTTCTATCTTCATCATGTGTATAATCAAATGGCGATGCCGATAAGTTTATCATCACATCAGCTTTTTGCTTCATCAATTCATCCATTGGACAAATGCGGTACAAGGGGTTATCGCCTAAGTTCCAAATATCTTCACAAATGGTTACAGCTAATTTCTTTCCTTTAAATTCCATTACTTTCCAATCGTAAGCTGGCTCAAAGTATCGGTACTCATCAAACACATCATAATTTGGTAAACAAGTTTTATGTGCTACTGCTTTTATTTCTTTTTCATAAAGTAGATATGCTCCGTTAAATAAATCTTTCCCTTCTTTAATTGGGTTTTTATCTGGTGCTCCAACCAGTACCCCAATAGTATCTGCATGTTGTTTTATTTCTTCAATTGCTTTGTAACATTTGCTTATAAAGTCATCAAACTCTAAAAAATCTTTTGGTGCATAGCCACAAATACTTAGTTCGCTAAATACAATTAAATCGCCACCTTGTTTTTTTGCTTCTTGTATGGCACAAATTATTTTTTGTGTGTTGCTTTCAAAGTTGCCTATGTGGTAGTTTTGTTGTGCTAAAAATATTTTCATATACCCAAACCTTTAAAGGAGCTTAACTTTATGTTTAGAAAAATGTCGTTTACTTTGTAAAGTTAAATTAAGAAAATGAGAATACTATTGTTATCTATTGTTACTACTTTACTATTTATTGGCTGTAACAACAGCAATAATATACCCGATGTATCTGCTATTAAAGTAGATATTAAAACCCAGCGGTTTGAGGAGGATTTGTTTAAGGAAGATACTGGAAATATTATAAGCAAAGTTGATAAACTGCAAGCCAACTACACATCTTTTGGCGAAAATTTTTTTGCTACTATTTTAAATATTGATCCTAAGTGGAGTGAAGATACGGTTGCTAATTACCTAACTGGATTTTTAACTGCTTACAAACCTGTTTACGATAGTACCAAAAAAGTATTTGCCGATTTCTCAGCTTGTCAAAATGAGTTAGTTGAAGGCTTACAATTTGTAAAATATTATTTTCCAACCTATAAAATTCCTACCAGAATTATTACTTATGTTGGCCCCTTAGATGGCTATGGTGATATTTTAAGTGATGATGCAATTATAGTGGGTTTACAACATCATTTAGGCAAAAATTTTTCATTGTATAAATCTGAACTAGTACAACAAGTATACCCATCTTATATTACCGATAGGTTTGAACCAGATTATATTGCTGTAAATGCTATGAAGAATATTGTACTAGATATATTCCCCGAAAAACTAGAAGATAAAACACTTGTACAGCAAATGATAGAAAAAGGAAAACGCTTATATATTTTACAAAAAATATTACCGAAAACTAAAGAAGAGTTTTTAATTGGCTACACTACCCAACAATTAAAAGATTGTTACACACACGAAAATGCAATATGGGATTTATTTGCACAAAATAATTTTTTACAAACTATCGATAACAATATTATTAAAAACTATATTGGCGAAAGCCCTAAAACTCAAGAGTTGGGAGAAGCATCGCCAGGTAATATTGGAAGCTACGCCGGCTGGCAAATTGTAAAAAAATACATGAGAAAAAACCCAACTACTACATTACAGCAATTAATGGTATTAGATAACGAAACGTTGTTTGCCGAAGCTAAATATAAACCTTAAGCAGCTTGTGCTTGAGTTGTTACCGCAACTGGTGCATTTTGCCCTAACCATTTCATTACTCTAAAATGAGAAGCTAATGCCCCAAACATTGTTGGATAATTATTATAAGGCAAATTATATTCCTTACATTTTTGCATAACAATTTTACTTATTGCAGGATAATGTACGTGGCTAACTTTTGGAAAAAGATGATGCTCTATTTGATAATTTAATCCGCCAACAAACCAGCTAATTACCTTATTACCCATTGCAAAATTTGCTGTAGTTTTTATTTGATGCTCTGCCCAAGCGGTTTCAATGTGTTTTGTTTCATCTAAAGCTATAGTTTCAAACTCTGTATTTTCTACTACATGAGCTAATTGAAAAACAATAGATAGCGTTAAACCCATAAAGGCATGTAAAATAAAAAAGCCTGCTAACCATGGAAAAAAACCAAATTTAATAGCTGGTATTACCATGTAAAAAGTAAAATATAAAATTTTTGTGGTCCAAAAAACAATATGATTTTTTGTGCTCATTTTCCAAGCATCTGTGGTATAAATTTTACGAGTAAAGTATTTTGTAAAATCCATTATAAACAACCAAAAAATAGAACTCAATGCATAAATAGGAAACAAGTAAAGGTGCTGAATTTTATGAGCTGGCACCCACTTTTGCGATTCACATTGGCGAATAATTGGGCTTTTTGCAATGTCATCATCAATACCATCTACATTGGTATATGTATGATGAATAATATTATGTTTTTGTTTCCAGAAATAAGAATTTGCCCCCATAAAATTCATGCTTAACCCTAAAAAATCATTAAGCAACGGTTTGGTGCTGTAACTACCATGGTTGGCATCATGCATTACACTAAAACCAACACAGGCAAATGTATAACCCAATAATGCACATAATAATAATGAAAGCAATGCACTCATTGGTACAAACATTATTGTAAAATATGTGGCAGCGGCAACACCTACCAAAATAAATGTTTTGATATATAATCTCCAATCACCCGTTTTTTTTATGCCCTTGGTTTCAAAATATTCATCTACCGAAGTCTTTAAACTTTGATAAAACTCATTGTTTTTGTTGGAGAAAGTGATTTTTGCCATTGTGTTTAAACTATAAGTTGTATAATAAATACTCTTTTGGAGTATAAAATTTCTTGAACCTATGAAAGGTACAATAAATACGTGAAATTTGTATGTTTAGTTTAGCTTAAATGGTACAATCATGTTAAAACTTGGGATGGTAACATTAAACGTTTTTTTTGTATTAAGATTTTGCATTAAGTAACTACCGTTCATTTTACCTATTTCTGTACGTAAATTACAACCACTAATGTATTGGTAAAATTCGGTTGGGTTTATTTGTGGTTGAACACCTACAACTCCCTCTCCTTCAACTTCTTTTAAAGTACCGTTACTATCATAAATATGCCAATGACGCCGTAATAATTTTACAGGAAAGGGATTATTATTTTCAATGGTTATTTTATATGCAAACATAAATTCGTTATTGACTATATTGCTATAATCAGGTTGGTAAAATGTTTCTACACTTACTTTTATGCCTTCTGTAATTTTAAACATACTACACAAAATTAACTATTTTATTTAGTTACCAAATATCCATTTTTATTGAGCCACTGTTTTATTTTTTCTCTATTATCGCCTTGTACAATTATTTCGCCGTCTTTTACACTACCGCCAGTACCACAAAACGATTTTAATTTTTTGCCTAACTCCTCTGCATCTGTTTGCTTGCCAATAAAACCTGTAATTAATGTAACCGCCTTACCGGCTCTGTGTTTGGTTTCTAGTTTTATTTTTAATTTTTGTTGAGATGGTGGAAGGGTTTCTGCATCTGTACTTTCTTGTTCTATTTTAAAATTAGGATCGGTTGAGTAAACTAAGCCGCTAAGTGAATTTATTTTTTTCATTTACATATTTATTTTTGCCGAAAAGGCGATAAGATGTTAAGTTGATTACCCACTAGCAATAGTATCGTATTAGCTAATTACCACAGCTTTCAAACTTAAATCCAAACTCCTAGCTTGATGTATAATTGCACCGCTACTAATATAATCTACACCAGTGGCAGCATAGCTTTCAAGATTATCGTAGTTTATTCCACCACTAGCCTCTGTTTCGTATTTGCCATTAATAATCTGCAATGCCTCTACAATTTTTTTTGGTGTAAAGTTATCTAGCATTATTCTATTTATTTTACCAACAGCCATTACTTTTTGTACATCTTCTATACTTCTTGCTTCAACTTCTATTTTTAACTGTAGTTTTTTTATTTGTACATAATCGTATGCCTTATTAATGGCTTTTTCTATTCCGCCACAATAATCAATATGGTTATCTTTTAGCATAATCATATCATACAATCCAAATCGATGATTAGTGCCGCCGCCAATTTTTACTGCTTCTTTTTCTAACAATCTAAAATTGGGTGTAGTTTTTCTGGTATCTAATAATTTGGATTTATAGCCCTTTAATTTGTCTGTATATTTTTTTGTAAGTGTAGCAATACCACTCATTCGTTGCATGGTATTTAACACTAATCTTTCGGCTTGTAATATAGTGTGTACATTGGCTTTTACATCAAAAGCTATTTCGCCATATTGCATAGCATCGCCATCTTTTTTATATGTAGTAAAAATTATGTCTGGTTGTAAGTAGGCAAATATTTTTTGGGCTACATCTATCCCTGCCAAAATACCTTCTTCTTTAATTTTTAAAACAGCTTTGCCTTTTACATTTGCGTTAATGCTAGATAAGGTTGAGTGATCTCCATCACCTATATCCTCTGCCAACGCATTTTTTATTAATTGGTGTAGTTGTTCATCGTAATTCATAGAACAAAGCTAAGAAACTGCATAAAAAAAGCTCCAAAAAGTTTGGAGCTAAAGGTTAAAAAAATAGGTGATGTTACGATGCTTCAAAACTAATTTCTTGTATTAGTTGTTTATCGGCTTTTTGTTTCATGTAAATAGTTGTTCTAAATGTACCATTTTTGGTAGCTAAATTTCCTATGCAGTATTTACTACCATTGTTTTCGCCTTTATGTATGATGGTGAACCCTTTAACACCATTTGTGCTAAAAAAATCTTTCAAAATCATTTCGGCTTGCCCCTTACCATAAGAATCGCTTTTTGTTGGCATAGTAATTTCGATAGTGTTATCGAATTGCTGAGCCATTTTATTTGCGTTACCTTCTTTTAATGCTGTAACAACTTCATCAAAACCAGCAGGACTTGTAAAAGAAAAAAGCCCAACTAAAGAAATTAAACTTAAAATACGTTTCATGTTTTATTTATTTTCTACATTACAATTTACCAAAACTATGCCAACCTATGTTAAAGTTAATTAGTTTGGCGTAAAATAAGGGTGCATTTAAAATTATAGCTTTAATTATTCTAAGGGTTGTCAACTTTAATAGCAATTCAAAAAAGGTATACAACCCCACTCTCAATTTTAAATGCACCCTAAAATAGATACAACCACAAAAATTTAGCTTAAATAATTTAGCTTTACCAAATGATAA
>JANNWD010000555.1:0-1601 GCA_031408315.1 Bacteroidota bacterium | reverse complement strand
GATTTTACTTGCATATTATATTAAAATACATCCTCATTTTATATTATTTAAGTTAGATATACGTAGTTATCCAAAATAAAGACTTAAAAAGTAGTAAAAAAGATGCCTAGCTTATAAAATCTAAAAGAATTATCTTTTTTCAATTTTTATACCCATTTTTGCTAAAAACACTCGTTTTTTATAAAAAGCTACTATACATGCCCAATTTTATTCAAGAGTTAAGGTGGAGAGGAATGATACAGGACATAATGCCTGGAACAGAAGAACAATTAAACAAGGAAATTACTACCGCTTATATTGGTTTTGACCCAACCGCCGATAGTTTACATATAGGAAGCCTTGTACCCATAATTTTATTAGTGCATTTGCAAAAAGCTGGGCATAAGCCTATTGCTTTAGTGGGTGGTGCTACTGGCTTAATTGGTGACCCTTCTGGAAAAAAAGAAGAGAGAAAATTACTTACTGAGGAAGATGTAGATTTTAATGTGGCTGGTATTCGTAAGCAATTAAATAAATTTTTAAATTTTGATGATACTATAAATGGAGCAGTTTTAGTAAATAATGCCGATTGGTTTAAAGGAATAACTACTATTGCTTTTTTAAGAGACGCAGGAAAGTATTTAACAGTAAGTTATTTATTAAATAAAGGGTTTATAAAAGATAGATTGGCCCAAGAGCAAGAAATTTCTTTTACCGAATTTAACTACATACTAATGCAAGCCTACGATTTTATGTGGCTATACCAAAATAATAATTGCAAAATACAAATGGGAGGAAGTGATCAATGGGGGAATATTACTGCTGGCACAGAGCTTATACGAAAAAAATTTAGAGGCGATGCACTGGGATTTACTTGCCCACTAATAACTAAAGCAGATGGCGGTAAATTTGGCAAAACCGAAACTGGTAATATTTGGTTAGATGCAAATAAAACTACCCCTTTTCAATTTTACCAATTTTGGTTAAATGCAAATGATGCCGATGCTGAAAGCTGGATAAAAATTTTTACTTTTTTAGATAAACCCACTATCGATAATTTAATAGCAGCACATAAACAAGAAGCCGCCAAACGCCTATTACAAAAAACATTAGCTAAAGAAGTTACCCTATTTGTACATGGGCAAAGTGAATATGATAAAGCTATTGAAACAACTGAAAAACTTTTTGCCAATACAACTGCCTCAGTCGAAGATTTAACCGAAGATGATTTAAATAATTTGGAAGGCGTTATAAAAATAAATTATGCTATTACTAAATTGGATGAAAATGTAGATGTGGTAAGCTTTTTAGCCGAAACTAATATCTTTCCAAGTAAAGGAGAAGCAAGGAAAAGTGTACAAGGTGGTGGTGTAAGTATTAACCGTAAAAAAATTGAAGACATTCAATTAGCAATTGAGAAAACAATGTTACTGCATGGCAAATATTTACTAGTACAAAAAGGGAAAAAGAATTATTATTTAGTTAGTGTTTAATAAAAATAAATGCTGCAACAAGTAAAACATCTTATTAAAAAATATTTATGGAGCATTGTGTTTCGTAATAAAATTTATGATGCTGCTGTTGTAAAAAACGAAGCCTTTATTGCAAGTTTAAATTCTTAG
>JANNWD010000554.1:0-5359 GCA_031408315.1 Bacteroidota bacterium | reverse complement strand
CGTCGGTGCATTAAGCCACGCATCTTTCCGGTAGATATTGAGTTTCAGATATAGCTCGTCCGCTCGTGCCTTCTGTGCGTCCTGCCAGTGGTAACTTTTGAGAACATCGAGAAAATGTCCGAGCGTCGGCTGAAACTTCAGTCTGCCGATGCCGTTTCGCGCCTGTGCCATTTTATAAACTTCTTCGATTATGGTTGTCGCAATCGCACTTGTAATGGCATCGGTTTTTGGCGTTTTGCTTAAAATTAAGATGTCGGTTAAAACCATTGCCACCTGCTGTTTGGAAGGTGCTTTACCCATTTCAATTCCCGGATAATTCCAGATGTTGATTGGTTTCGGTTCATTCTCGTTAAACTCGATGTGTCTGCCATTAAAAAGTCGGCAGATAGGTTTAAATGAATAGCGGTAATCCATTACGCGCACCTTAACTTGTCCGCGATGAGCGCGGATGTCCGTAATCAGCATTGTCGCTAAAAAAGATTTGCCTTCACCCGATGCGGCGGTAACAATTACCGTCGGCGATTTGATTAAGCTACGGTCATAAAGGTCTAAACCGAACATCGCACCCGTCGGGGTCGTAAAAATGCTGTGCGGTCGCGGACTGCCGCGCCAAGTCGTTTCGGTCGGCACAAAGGCAATAACCGAATCAGCGGTTTCGGCGAGTTCCTGCCCAGTTTTTCGTGGTGAGAGTTCGCCGGCAAGCATCCGCGGATAGATCGCTCTCTGCCGTGCTGCATCCTCACGAATCGCGTCCGCACCCGTTTTTTTGCGAATGGTTGAAATTACCGCGTCGCACCGGTCGTCTAAGATCTTGATTTGTTCGAGAAACTCTTTTTTACCCGAAGGTTTTCCGCCGTAAACGATTACGTTAAAACGCACCTGACAAATTTCCTCATTGTCGCTTTCGACCTGTTCGAGCAGATTTTCAAGATCGTTTTTTATAACAACGGCATCTTTTTTAAGCGAGCGAAAGCCGAGCCAAGTGTTTTTGCTGCGATCAATCCGGTCAATGCGTTTTTGCAGATTCTTTTTCGCCGCAGTTTTTTCTACAGTCGTAAAATCAACCACGATTTCGTGCGGAAACTTGAGATTTCTCGTGGCTGTCAGATAACGCATTGTATCGGCGGTAACAAACCCGTTTGGCAATGTTTTAAGGCTCACAAGACTTGCCAATGAACCGTTGTGCCGAATGTAATTCGACTCACCCGCTTCGATTTCTGCACTCGTCAAATACCGCCGAATATCAATCCGTTTTTGATTCGGCAATTTTGGTGCGTTAATGTGTTCCCGCCGGTGGCTCAAAAACATCACGTCAAACGTAGCTTGCGCGGAGAGTTCACAAAGCCTTAATTCTTTCGGGAAATTTGCTTCAAAGGATTGAAAAACTCTCATCGCCTGCTCGCGGCAATGTTTTTCGGCTTTTATTTCTCGCGCCAGAAAACTTTGAGCAAATGTGTTTTTTCCTGAAATAACCGGATTAAAAAGAAAATTAAAAACACCGCTTGCCCGTATTTCGCGCGAAATACTCGGCAAAAGACGTGAAAAAATGCCCTTATCGTCCAGATGCCGTGTCGGAACGCGAATCCAGACTGTTGCCTCTTGCATTTTGATTTCGCCGCTTTTTACCGCTTCCTCGTAAACTACCAAATTGGTCGCTTGAAGAATTGATGCAAGCGGATCGCTTTTTTCAGTATTTCTGGTTCGCAGATGATTCCGCAAAGTTGTGCCGTCGTCGGGTTTATTACAAAAGCGAAACTGCAATATAGTTTTATCCGGCTTTTCAAACTTGAGCAGAGTTTTTAATTCTTCAACCCGCTGTTCGGTCAAATGTTCGTCATCGTAAAGCGTGTTTGCGGGTTCAAATTTAAAGCCTTTTGCAAAACTTCCGTCGCGGTAACGGATTATATTTCCCTCAAGTCCTAAAACGTCAGTCGGAAGTAATCGCCCGTCTGATTTATTTATATCAAAAGATTTGGGGGGGGTGTTTTGATTTGTTTCCGGTTTAGCGGTTTTGCGGTGAACTTTAGCAATCGGCAAAATGCGCCAGCCGATTGCCAAACCTACTCCGCCTACCAAAAAACTCCCCAGAATAGTCAAAAAAATATGTGCAAATGTTAGATTAGCGGTATCCATATAGTTTATTTACCTCGTTATTTGTTATCCAATCGGTTTGTTCGAATTCATCGTTAATTGGAACGCGAAACTTAGTCCAACGGTCAGTTGCGGCATCAAATCGGTTTTTGAGCCAGCACTCCGGTTTGCTTGCCCGCAGAAAATTGAAAACTCCCAGCAGGATAATGAAAGTCAAACTGCCGAGCGGAAAGCCCATTGGAATGTAATAAAACCAAAGTCCGAAAACAAAGGGCAGAAAATAAGCAAGCGCCGTCGGGACGAGGATGTATTTCCAATCCGTGCCGTAAACGCCGAAGCGCCGCAACTGGCGAAAAATGTTGGGTCTGGTTGGTCGTCTTCTCATTTTTGTGTTTAGAAATTGGTGTCAACCCCGACGGCTTGCCCCTGAGCGATCTGCCAAAACACGGCGACCACCGTTCCGAAGGCAAAAGCCAATATCGCACCGAATGCCTGACTGCCTCATTCTTTGCCGGTCATCTTGTTAAAAATGCCCCAGGCGACTCCTACCGCACCGAGACAAAACAATAAAATTGCCATCAACTTCAAGCCTTCGCGGATGATGTTCGAGAGATTTCCCGCGTCCCCGGTAAAAATCGGACCTTGTGCCGATGCCGCTTGGTTTAATAAAAGACTCGTTCCCATAATGGCAAAAACGGGAAGTCCGGCTTTGGTGTATTTCAGGCAAATGTTTTTTGCTTTTGGAAAATTGGTTCGTAAATTGCGCGCCGCATTTTTGGCGGCATTGCTCCAGATTTTTTGTTTTTTCATCGAAAGTGTCCTCAAATTTTTTGTAGTGATTGCGCGTGGCTTAATTCCTGAATTTAGGCTCTCGTCCACATTGGTTCATTTTCGGTTAGAGCAAAGAGCGTGCCGATAAAAGAAATAGCTGATTTTATTGGGCTTTGGTAAGCCTCGCCGGGATTCAGGCACAAGGTTTGCCAATCGGATTTTCCGAAAGACCAAAGGAAAAACTCTTTCTATCAAATTTATTCGAGGAAAAATACAGATGAATTTTAATTTCACCGCATTAATTCGCGGTTTTCGGCAACTTGGAAAAAGTCTAATGTTTTCAGTTATTTTGGTAAGTTTTTTGGCAAACGACACAATTGCCCAAACAAATTTTACCCGTGAGCAGTTTTCGCGCCTGAACGTGCGGACTCGTGCCGCTTATTTTGAAAATGAAATTTTGCGAGCGGCGCTAATTGAAGGCGTTGATCCGAATATTTTATGGACAATTTGCTACAACGAAACGAGGTTTCGCCCGTGGCTGACGAGTCCAAGAAACGCGCAAGGCTTAATGCAGTTTATTCCGGCGACCGCCGCCCGATTCGGTCTCGATAATCCATACCAACCCGTTCCGGCGATTCGCGCCGCCGCCCGTTATGTGAAAGTTATATCGAATCTTTTCGGCGGACGAATTGATTCTATTTTAGCGGCTTACAATTCCGGCGAAGGCACCGTGAGCGCCTTTCTTTACGGGCGCACTTTGCGCGACGGGCGCAAAATTATTAATCCGAAAGGCATCAAAACCATCGGCGGCGTTCCGCCTTATACGGAAACCATAACTTACGTCGGGCGCGGACTGAAGATTTATCGCTGGCTGATTATGCGCGGGGCTTTTCCGGCAGGAATCGTCAAAGCTAATTTTCCAACTATTATTTCCGCGACGGTTGCCCGCGTTACGGTTTTTGACCGTGAACTTGGAAACGTGCCTGATTTTAGTAATGCTGCAACTATTCCGCAAACTTCCCAAAATCAAGTAACGGCAGCAAAGTCAGTAGTTACAGAATTAAATACACGGGAAGAAAAACAAAATATGGGTGAATCAACTTCAACCGAAGTTTATTACGATTCGCGCTCCGGCAGTCGTAATTTATTGAACAATGGGAAAAGGGAAAAACTGACGGATTCGGGAGTCGTCGTCATTACCAACAACAGCCGCCCGGAAACGACAAATAGTGCGCGTTCGACGTTTTTTGCCGCTCCATCAAACAAATAATTTATGGGGTGGCGAATTTTTGCACCAGTGGTTTATTTTTGCACCACCAAGTTCTTCAATCCTTTTCTCCCAGCAAAATTTTACAGATGCTTTGTTTGCCGTCTTTGGCAGTTATATTGTCATATTCTTTCGCTATTTCGAGGCATTTTGTTCGATAACTCCTTATTTTACTTGCCTCAAATTCCGTTTCTGAACAATCTTAAAAGTTCTTTCAATTTTTGGCACTCATCTTGCCCTAAGCCTCTTTCGGAAACTGAAAACAACCCTTTTTAACTTTTCCGAAGGTAGGAACAAATATGAACAAAAGAGAGTCTGACGATTTATCGGAACAACACATCAGCGGCGGCGGCGGCTATTCGTCCGTTTATCACAAAACAACCAACAATTTGCCGGAAGAATTTTCCGGCGGTATTGAAATAACACGCGATCCTGATGATGCCCTGACGATTTCATCGCTGCTTCGTGCGGTTTGGATTCTGCTCGCAATTTTAACGGTCAGCTTCGGGCTGAACATTTTTCTGGCAGTTCGCAAAGCCGACCGGATTGTGGTGGATAAAACATCGGGGCGCGTCGTCGAACTTAACAATCGTGATTACGGCGCGACTGAAACGGTTGAAATCGCGCCGGATCGCCCGAACGAAACTGACAAGAAATATCTGGTCAAAGAGTTTCTGAAATCACTTTACGAAGTCGAGCAAACGACCAGAGAATCACAGGTCAACAAACTTTTAAGAATGCTCGACGCGGATTTATCGCTTTCACTCGCTACTCGCTTCAAACAAAACGGAATACTCGCGGCGGAGAAGGCGGAAGGCGTTAATTCGTCGTGGGAATTGCAGGATTTGTCCGTTGACGAACGCGATCCATATATCCTACGGGCAATCGGTGTGCGTCGCATTCGGCGCAAATCGGGTGGGCAGGACGTTGAAGAAACCTTGCAGTTAAAATGTAAATTCCTGCTTAAAGACTCGCCCCAGTCTCCAGCGCGAAATGACAACAATCTGCGGACGGGCTTTACAATCTGGCGTTTTCGCGTCGAACCTGTCAGCGGTAAAACTTCATCACCGATTGCGCTTCTGGCAGATGGTGATATTTCTACGGATGAGGTTGGGTCTTCAAACACGACAACCGATAAACCGAAAAATGATGCTTCAAGTGAAAATTCACAATCGAAGCCATAAACACGATTCCAGTTTTCAAATTATATGCGCGGCACGCCGATTTATC
>JANNWD010000553.1:0-5252 GCA_031408315.1 Bacteroidota bacterium | reverse complement strand
AGCTGCAATAGCAGCACTTGCATGCCCTGGCATTTCAATTTCGGGAATTACTGTAATATATTTACCGGCTGCATATTGTACAATTTCTTTTATTTGTGCTTGTGTATAAAAGCCACCATAACGTAAATTATCATTGCCTTTTCCTGGGTACCTCCCAATTATTGTTCCGTTTCTAAAACCTCCCACTTGTGTAAGTTTTGGATATTTTTTAATTTCAATTCTCCATCCTTGGTCGTCGGTTAAGTGCCAATGAAACGTATTAAATTTATATGCCGCTAAATAATCAATATATTTTTTTATAAATGAAATAGGGTAGAAGTGACGGGCAACATCGAGGTGCATGCCACGGTAAGCAAAACGGGGGTAATCGGTAATTGATAATTGGGGAATGGATAATTTTTGATTTTTGATTTTTGATTTTTGATTGGAAAGTATTTGTTTTAACGTTTCAAAAGCATAAAAAATTCCAGTAGGATTTCCTCTTACAATAATTTCTTTCTTTTTAACTTCAATTTCATAACCATTATCTTTTCTTTTGTTATCAATATCAATAAAAAACTCAGTAGGCAAACCATAGCTGTGCTCACTTCCATTAACAAACTTTGTAAACTTAAATTCTTTTTTTAAATATTTTTTAAAATCATTTATGCCTCCATCGCCGTTGTTAGAACCATCATTTACTAAAAAACCAATAGGTTCTTGAATAATACAAAAACCTTTCCCCATTTTCACCGCTGCAGGCATTGGCACTAAATTCAATATATTTTGCCCAGCAGTTATTAAGCAAGTAAACAGTAAAGCAATTACTAATATTTTTTTCATGAAATTTATTTTTTGTTTCACACAACGATACAAAGATTACAAAGAAACAAAGATGTAAATAGGTAACGGTAGTGTACTTCGTTTCCTTTGTTTCTTTGTGTGAAATTCATTTTATTTATTTAAAACAGGTAAAATAATTTTTGATTGGTTAGTTCCATCATGATAAATACGAATAGTACTTTTTTGAAAATCACTATCACTACAATTATAAATATCGGTAAAGGTTTGTGGGTTTCTATCAAATAAAGGAAACCAAGTGCTTTGTATTTGTATCATTAATTTATGCCCTTTTTTAAAAGTGTGGGCAACATCTGGCAAGGTATATTTTACATTGGTAATTTTATTGGGTACAAAAGGCTCTGGCTTTTCAAAACTATTTCTAAATTTACCTCTCATAATTTCGCCACGTACAAGCATTTGGTAACCTCCCATGGCATAAGCCACTCCTAACCTCCCCGGTGGGGAGGGATAATCGGCAGGGTAAATAAAATCATCAGGAAATACATCAATTATCTTTACTACAAAATCGGCATCAGTAGTGCTAAGGCTTACCATTAAATCGGCAATTACAGGCCCAGCAAGTGTTATATCTTCATTTAAAATGTCGGTACTAAAGGTTAATACATCTGGGCGGCGACTAGCAAAGCGTTGATCATCGGTCATGTACTCTCTTGTTCTATCAAAATGTATATCTTCTGTATATGGAATGGGATGTGCAGGATCGCTAATGAATTCTGTAAATTTTTGATTATTCGTTGGCTTATTCATTGACCAGAAATCATTGCCAGTTAATTTTCCATTCCATGCTAGAAAAATATTTTTTGTTTCTAAATTCTTTGGTGGCCATTGCTCAAATTTTTTCCACTCATTTTCGCCACTAAAAAATATAGTTGCTTCCGCAATTTCTCTGGTGGTACCCTGTAGTTTTAAATAAAAATTAAAGAAAGGTATTTCAATATTTTGTTGATAATACTCACTTGTTTTGCTACCAAACTTTACATTGCCTAAATAACTTCCATCACCTCTTGCCCAAACTCCATGAAACCAAGGACCCATTACTAGTTTATTATCAATATTTGTATTTTTTTGCTCAATAGCTTTGTATAAATTCCAAGCTCCGTAGCAATCCTCTGCATCAAAAGTGCCACCAACGGTTAGCATTGCTGGCTTTACGTTGGTTACAAAATTTCTAACATTTCTTGCTTTCCACCAACTATCGTAATTAGGGTGTGCCATCATATCTTTCCAAAAGGCAATACTATCACCCATTATTTTAGTGAAATTTTTTAATGCTCCAACTTTTAAGAAAGCATCGTAATTATCATAATTTTTAAAATCGTAACCATCGACCCAAGTGGAGGTAGGCTTTGGTCTGGGTTTGCCAAATCCACTATAAAAATTAAAGCCATCCATTAATGCAAATGCACCGTTATGATGAAAATCGTCGCCTAAAAACCACTCTGTAACAGGAGCTTGAGGGCTAACTGCCTTTAATGCTGGATGATTGCTTAAAGCAGCCATGGTGCTGTAAAAACCAGGATATGAAATTCCGAATACACCTACACGTTTATTGTTTTTTGGTATGTTAGTTATCATCCAGTCTATTGCATCATACGAATCGCTAGCTTCATCTATTTCTTTTCCTTTTTTGCTAGGGTTAAATGGTCGTACATCTATAAAATCCCCTTCACTCATCCATTTTCCACGTACATCTTGTATAGCAATAATGTACCCTTGTTTTAAATAATTTATCCAATATGAATCATATAAACGAGAGTTAATGTTATTTTCTCCGTAAGGGTAACAACTGTAAGGTGTACGATTAAATAAAATGGGATGAGTTACTGAAGTATCTTTAGGAATATACAACGCAGTAAATAGTTTTTTACCATCTCTCATCGGAATTTCTCGTTCTATTTTATAATAATTGGCTCTAACCCATACTGAGTCAGCATTTTGGGCTAATACACTTAATAGTGAAAAAGAGAAAAGTAAGCAGAAAAAGGAATATTTTTTCATTTTATTAAAATTTGAATGCTAAATTTAACGAAAACTATTTTATGGCTACTAATGAAGAGTTAATAAATACATTTTATACAGCTTTTAGCAAATTAGATTATGCTAAAATGAACAGTTGTTATGGTACAGATATTGTTTTTAGCGATCCTGCTTTTGGATTACTTAAAGGCGATGAAGTACATAGCATGTGGCAAATGCTTTGCAGGAATGCAAAAAATTTTTCTCTTACTTATGGTAATATTATTCATTTAGATGAAGAGTACAGCACTTGCGATTGGGTGGCTACATACACATTTAGCAAAACAGGGAGGCAAGTTGTAAATAAAATACGAGCCAATATGAAATTTGCCAATGGAAAAATTATTGAACACAGCGATGCTTTTAGTTTACACAAATGGAGTGCTCAAGCCTTAGGTTTTAGTGGATGGTTATTAGGTTGGAACAAAATGTTTCAACGAAAAATTCAAAACGGTGCTAGAAAGAATTTATTGAAATTTATGGAAAAATGATAGAAAATTGAAAGCGCTTTTTATACTTCTTATATTTTTTGGTTACAAGTATTCGTTCGTTGAGTGAACTTCAGAGGCGACAATCTATCCCGATCTTTGGGGACTCCATTCATCTGCAAAAAATCTATTTAGTTTTTACTATACAATCTACTCCAAAAGATAAATCAGTTAAATTAGTAACACCATCAATGGCGTATCAATTTTTACTCAACTGTAGCTACTTTTACAACATTGGTTGGCAAGTGTAAATCAATAGGAGTACTACCTGTATTTACAACAACATCACCTTTGCTTAAAAAGCCTCTTTCTTTTAAAATGTCAATTTGGTCGTAAATAATATCGTCTAAACTTTCTTCTTCGCCATAATAAAAAGCCCTTACTCCCCAACTTAAACTTAGTTGATTAATTAACGTTTTTTCTTTACTAAAAATATATAAAGGGGAGTGTGGTCGGTAGCTACTTAGCATAAAACCTGTATAGCCACTTTGTGTCATTCCTATTAAAGCACTGGCATTGGTATCGCTAGCTAGTTTACAAGCACTATAACAAATAGCATCACTTAAAAAAGAAGGAGAGTGGGGTTGTGGTGCTAAAATATCATCTCTATTGTAATCGTATGTATTGTTTTCTACCTCTAAAATAATTTTACTCATGGTTTCAACAACAAGCACAGGATACGTGCCTGTAGCGGTTTCGCCGCTTAGCATTACAGCATCTGCACCTTCTAAAACAGCATTAGCAACATCGGTAACCTCACTACGGTTTGGTTTTGTTCTATCAATCATACTTTCCATCATTTGCGTAGCCACAATTACTGGCTTTGCTCTGTGCATACACTTACGTATAATATCTTTTTGTATTGTTGGAACCTGCTCCACCGGAACTTCAACACCTAAATCTCCTCTAGCAACCATTATA
The DNA here is from genome assembly GCA_031408315.1 of Bacteroidota bacterium. GTDB lineage: Bacteria > Bacteroidota > Bacteroidia > Chitinophagales > Chitinophagaceae > Ferruginibacter. The sequence continues at coordinate 984 of JANNWD010000553.1, read as the reverse complement.
CCGTCACTTTCAATAATAATATCTCTAAGGTTTTTTATGGCCTCTGGCATTTCTATTTTGCCAATTACTTTTATTTTACTTTCTCTGCTTTTTATAATCTTTTTTAAGTCGATAATATCTTTTGGTGTACGTACAAAAGATAAAGCCACCCAATCTAAATTGTTAGTAATAATAAAATCTAAATCAACTATATCTTTTTCGGTAAGGGATGGCATTGTTAAAGCAGAGTCGGGTAGGTTTACACCTTTTTTGGGTAATAATAATCCGCCCAATAAAACAGTTACTCTTATTTCTTTATCATTTACAATTTCTTTTACTTCTACTTCTAATTTTCCATCATCTAAAAAAATACGTTCGCCAACTTTTACATCGGTTGTTAGGTTGGGGTAACTAACATATACTTTTTCTTTTGTACCAATTTGTTTTTCGGTACTAAAAATAATTTCATCACCATCTTGTAAATTAATTAAGCCACCTTCAATATCACCAACACGTAATTTAGGGCCTTGCAAATCGCCAAGTATGGCAATGTTGTAGGGTTCTTTTTTATTTATTTCTCTTATTAATCCTATAATAGTCGTTTTGTCTTCATGTGAGCCATGAGAAAAATTTAACCTAAAAACATTTACACCAGCTTTTACTAAAGCTAATAATTTTTCGTATGTATCGCATGCTGGGCCTACGGTTGCTACAATTTTTGTACGTTTTTGAGAGTGAGCAATACCAGCTTCTTTATCCATGCTGCTGTGTAGGTATTTGCTTATGTGTTTGCTCATATAGTCTGTTTGGTGTTTTGGGTTTACTGTTGGTAAATTAACAATTCAATAAAGCCTTTAATTTTTTTTAAAGTATAATTTTAGCTGAAATTTTGAGCTTATAAAATTCAATAACTCAATAATTCGAAATTCAAAATTTGCATTTAACTTGCTAGTATCTTAACAATCTTCATCCACTCCTCACTAATACGTTGTTTCTTTTTTACTG
>JANNWD010000552.1:0-1893 GCA_031408315.1 Bacteroidota bacterium | reverse complement strand
TGCGTTCATTCCCAAATCTATTTTGCTGCTTTATCATCTATGGAAACAATCTTTTCTTTACTTGCTAAGATAATTGGTGATGTAATAACTATAAGTATTCTTCTTTTCATGATTTTAGGTTTCCCAGTAGGCTGGTTAATCTCAGAATTAAAAAATTACGATCGAAGATCCCGAATAACTCGCGGTATTCTTGCCCTTACTTCAATTATTCTAATCTCTATAGCATTTAGCGTAAATGAGAGATTAACTTACAGTACAAACTACGCAATAGTCTCTAGGTATCTGGTAGAGGTGACTATTACTCAGTTAGAACAGGGAAATACTGAAAATGTATTGAGTAGTTTCAAGAAATTGCGAAATGAGTTTCAGATCCAGGGGGGTACCCCATTTGAAGAATATGACAAACGGGTAAGAGCAGCAGTATTTGCGATGGAGAACAAAAGTAATGGCTCTTAAAATTCGATATCTTACCATTCGATCGACTTGTGAGGACAGATCCAAAGGCTGCTTGCGAGAAGCCTTTGGATCTCGCAGTAATTTAAACCCCAGTATGTCCAAATCCACCTTTCCGTTCTCCCACCGTTGTTAACGCATCTACTACCCGCTCTTGCGCCACACACACCTCCAGAAACATTACCTGAGCGATTCTCGCACCATGACTGAATAGGTGCAAATCTGAACCATGATTGACTAACCCAATCCCCACCCAGTCGGGATAATGTTCGTCTACAATCCCTGGCGCATTGATTACCGTAATCGAATTCTTGCACGCTAACCCACTTCTAGGGCACACCAACATCGTCGCAATCTTGTCAGGGTCATCTGTACTTAAACCCACCTTGAAGCCCGCATTGACGATTTTCTGCTCACTTGGAGCGAGGATAAAAAATCGGAGTTGTGGTTCTGCTTGCTGCAATAACTCTATAGTCAAGTCTTCAGTAATTTTCTTCCCGTTAATATATAGCGAGCCTTCGGGATATTTAGCGAGAAAAAGAGCCTGAGTAGATCGAACAGACTCCAAAAAATTATCTGTAGGTGCTGCTGTTAAATAAGCTTTGACATCCAGAGCCGCAGCCCTATCGACAGCTCTTTGAGGTCTAAATTCTGGATCTGCTAACACGTACTCAACTGAAATCACACTATTACTCTCATCACGATTCGGCTTTACACTTTAGCAAATTCCGTCACATTCGATCGTCTAAAACTTAACTTATTTTTACACAAGCTCCCAACATTTATAAACTTAACTAATTTTTACAAACTAGAGATTCTGTCCCAATTATAGGGGGATTTAGGTGCGATCGTGCCGACTAAATATCCCTGAATACCGCCATCTTAGACTGAAGATAGATCGAATCTTCGTCACCCACAAACCTTACTGGTGGGCAAACGAGGCGATAACATCTGTTTTCGATCTATTTTTTGCTTACTATTTGCTCTAGGACTGCGATCGAGCATTATTTGTTATTGTTTTTATTTAGTTTTAAGTGGACTAGCAAAAAGTTTGGGATTTAATTTAAAGGCTTGAAACTTAATGAGCGTCGCTGAGAAGATGTCAAAGATTTTATAGAATGTATTAAGCAATTTAAAATACAGATCGAATTGTAACTTTTTTCCCATTTCCTGGAAAGTTAGTGAATAATGCTAGACGTAGCAGAAATTTTATAGATAATCATTTTCATTCAACATCACTCACAAAGTATTGGAGACTAGCAGATCGTGAAACTGGCAGTATATGGCAAAGGTGGGATTGGAAAATCCACAACTAGTTGCAACATCTCCGTCGCGTTAGCAAAACGTGGCAAAAAAGTATTACAAATCGGTTGCGACCCCAAGCACGATAGTACCTTTACCCTGACTGGGTTCCTGATTCCGACGATCATCGACACATTA
>JANNWD010000551.1:0-2380 GCA_031408315.1 Bacteroidota bacterium | reverse complement strand
AATATAATAATTTTATTACCCTAAACTATCTACTATGTACTCTGGCCAATTATTAAAAAAATTAATAAATTTATCAAACGCCTCTTTTGTTGTTTTCATTGCACCTAAATACTTTACAAGGGCTTCTTCACCTACATTTTCTTTCTTTTCAATTTTAACTATATATTGTTGGCTAACATCTAAATTTTTAGCAACAACTTCTTGTTTTAAGTCTAATAAATTACGAAATTTTTTTAATAATTGGCCAGAGTACATAACAGGTAGTTTAGGGTAATAAAATTATTATATTGTAAAGTAAACATTTATAGTGAAATGTTAAAATATATGTTAGGTTGTAATTTACAACCAGTTAATATTTTGATTGTAATTATTATTTGCTCAACTTTAATGTATAATCTTTTATTGAATACATTAGCACCACCCAATGGCACACAGTTTTAATACCAACCTAAGTAATATTGCAGCAAAATATTTGCAACAATTAAATATACCCATTACTACCACTACCGTAAAAGAAAGTATTGAGCAAAACCCCTACTACCCTAGCTTATACAGCCTAAGCAATACCTTTACAAAATACAAAATAGATAACGTAGCATTTGAAGCAACCGAAGAACAATTAGCCGAAATACAAACACCTTTTGTTGCTTATATGCAAACACCAACCACCGGTAAAGATTTTGTATTGGTAACAAAGTACACTGCTCAAAGTGTAACCTATATTGCCCAAGGCAATAAAGAAATAACCATTACACAAAAAGAATTTATTACCCGTTGGCAAAAAATTGTTTTTTTAGCAGAGGCTAATGCAACCAGCGGCGAAAAAGAGTATGCCATAAATATAAAAAAAGAAAAAGCTACAAAACGCAAACGTACTTGGCAATATATTGGAGTAGCTGCACTTTTACTAATAGCAATTATAGGAGTAGTAAAATCGGCAGCACCTTTTTATAGCCTAGCATTCATCATACTTTTAACCAAATTATTAGGAGTAGCCATTACAACTTTACTATTAATTTACGAAATTGATAAAAGCAATGCTTTTGTAAAAAACATTTGTACCGCAGGTAAGCAAACCAATTGCGATGCTGTACTTAACAGCAATGCCAATAAATTTTTAGGCATGAGTTGGAGTGAGATTGGCTTTTTTTATTTTGCCAGTACACTCCTTTTTACATTTATACCAGGATTACCTTTCATAGAAAAAATACCATGGTTTTCGTTTGCGGCCATTGCAGTATCGCCGTATATTTTATTTAGTATTTACTACCAATACAAAGTAGTAAAGCAATGGTGCCCACTATGCCTTGCCACACAAATTGTTTTAGCAGCGGAGTTTTGCTGGGCTTTGTATACAGTGTTGAATAATAATTTTAACACTACTATCCAATCTGTCTTTCAATCTTCCAGTTCCCTCTCTTTTGGAGAGGGGTTAGGGGTGAGGTTTACTATTGCCGCCGTAATTGCATTTGCAATATTACTCCCCATTATTTTATGGTACTTTATAAAACCCCTTATACTTTCTGCTAAAGAAACACCAACCTACAAAGCAGCTTATAAAAGATTATTATACCACCCAGATACCTTTAATGCAGCACTACAGCAACAACCAGTAGTTGATGGTTGGCAAAATTTAGGTATTACCATTGGCAACCCTACGGCTCCTAACACCATATTAAAAGTATGTAACCCTTATTGTGGCCCATGTGCAAAAGCACACCCAGTGTTAGAGGAATTAATACACAATAATAATAACTATAAAGTACAAATAATTTTTACTACCAAGCCCAATGCTACAGATGAAGGCAAAAATCCTACAAGCCATTTAATGGCCATAAACGCAGCAGGCAATAAACAAAAAACACAACAAGCTTTGGATGATTGGTATTTAGCACCAAAAAAAGAGTATGAGGCTTTTGCAAAAAAATACCCAATGAATGGTGAATTGAAACAGCAAAGTGAAACACTAAAAAATATGAGTGATTGGTGTAATAAGGCTGAAATACATTTTACACCAACTATTTTTATTAATGGCAAGCAATTACCAAGTAATTATAATGTAAATGAGTTGAAATATATTTTATAGTCTCCCTTTTGTCATTTCGACAAAGGAGAAATCAATACATCTAAAATACTTTGCAAAGCAGCCGCTACAATGGTGTACAACATTGTAAAAGCTAAATTAAGGGACTAATACCGAAAACCCTGCGGTTGTTTTTTAACAACAGCTTTAAAAAGAGTAGGTAAAAAATTATTTAACCACAGCCTTATTTTCCTCCCTTTGGGTAGGCTAGGTAGGGCTTATTAAAGTTTTTGGCAGCTTTTAAATTTTATAAAACTGCCACAATATTATGTTAATGAAATATAAGGATTTTAAACA
>JANNWD010000550.1:0-3426 GCA_031408315.1 Bacteroidota bacterium | reverse complement strand
CATCTAACAACACCTGCACTAAATACACCACCATTTGTAGCACTTACAAACGTTACGTTTGCAGGTAATGTTGAACGCATTTCATAACCTGTAATAGCAGTACCACTACAAGTATTTGAAGTAACAGTATAAGTCATATTTTGACCAGCAGGTATAGTAGCTACACCTGTAGTAATGTCTGATTGAGACTTAGCTGTATTATCTGGGATTTGATCGCTTGCACTTGCAGCAGAACCTGAAGAAGCAAAAAAGCCCATTTGTCTTTTTGTAAAAGCTCTCCAAATTGCACAAGAAAATTGACCACCATACAATAATGTATCAGCTGCTAACCAAGCATTTCTGTGGTCTACAAAACTAGTACCGCAAGGCACAAGCTTCATTGCTTGCATAGCAATACGCATCGCAGCAATGTTGCCAGCACCAGCATTACCACCAGCACCACTATTATAATAAATAGTAGGGCTTATTGTACCACTTTGCTGAATGATAGCCCAAGTAGCTTCCCATGCAACAGCACACCAGTGCTCTCCACGGTTATGTACTGCACCGGGTAATACGGCGTCAAAAAATTTGTTATTAATAGCTAAATCGGTACTATAGCGTTGGCTTCTAATACCAAGACCAGTTGTAGGTTGACCTAAAGCAAAAGTGCCAATACCTCTACCCACTAAACCAGAGTTTACATTAGAGTTAGCCCAGTCTTGAGTAGTCATTAAAGCAATATAATCACTAATACCCTCACCTGCATGTTCGCCATTGCCTACACAATTCGTTTGGTTAGTAGAACTACCCATTAAACGGTTACTAACACCATGCCCAAGTTCATGAGCAACAATGCCATTATCCACATCACCATCTCTACTAGGAGTAGTTTGTGTCCAAATATACATCTGCATTCTTCCACTACCACCATCCGCAGGTGTAGCCATGTTTGCATTGTTAGTACCACCACCATCTTGTGCTTCGCCTAATACATGGTCGTTACCATTACCACCTCTTCCCAAATTATTATTCTGGAAATTACGGGCAACTTCATCAAAACCATGTGTATAAAGCACATCATGTAAAATATTGTTGTAGTAAAATAAGTTGGTAATATTAAAAGCTTGGTTATTAGCCATACCACCAGTAGTACCACCACCTGTTACAGGGTCTGCGGTATAATCTGGAGCATTACCATAAGCACTAAACGTTAATGCTGGCAAAGCTGTAGTTGATGTTGCTGCTTTTGTAGGATCAGCGGTGTTGTTATTTGTTCTATCATGATAAGCATAAACATTATTACCACGAGTGTAGTTAAAATCTGTAGCAGCATCTGTACTATGCCAATTAAGTGTTGTAGCATTTGAAAAAGATGCAGGAACATTTGTCCAAGGATTGTTAACTATTGTACTATTACCAGGTGCTGTACCTGGAAAAGCCCCTGGCATAAAATTAGGTGCTTCAAAAGGCAAAGGAACAACACGGTAAGAAGCATTAGCTACAGTGCTAGGGCTTGTTGTGCCATTTTCAACTCTTGTTACTCTAGAAAAATCAAAAGGATTAATACCTACAGTAGCTTGGTTATGTTTTTCTCCAAAAACGTGTTGATGATTTGGTTCATCCCAATTACAAGAAACAGTTAAGTTGTTTTCGCCAAGGATAGAACCAGTAGCAGCATCAACAAAAATTTCCCAATAATCAGATGTAGTAGTAGGAATGTAATACACAAACCAGCCTAATTTGAATGAGCTTTCATCATTTGATGGAAACCACATTAATTGAGCGGTTACATTCTCTCTCGATACGCCTAATTTTCCAAACTCTACCTTACGACCCATTTCTTTTGTAGAAATTGGAGCAATTGAGCTTGTAGCACTAAAACCTTTATTAACTAAAGCAGCCATTACAGCACTTTCAGCACTTTTAGAAGGCATGCTAGAATTTACCTTATTTTCAATATCAGCAATTCTAGTACCCATTACAGATGCCAAAGCATTGTTTTTGTAAGCAATAGCTTGCGTTTTATTGTAAACAGGAATACCTTGATAGGTTTGCTGTAAATATATGTAGCGTACACCAATGGTTTTATCTACATAACTATACGTAACTATAAGGTTATTTAAGTCATCGGCACTTAAGCCTATGCTTGTTCGATTTGCACTTACAATTTGAAGTGCTGCGTTTTTTTCAACGTCGAATGATTGTGCCATGCTGACCATTGCACACCATAACGTTATAAAAAGGAGCAAAATTTTCTTCATAATTTTTAATTAAATTGGTTTTTTACTTGTTGTGTAGTTTTGTCTGTTTCGTACTAAGTTTGTTTAGATGTTATATAATATGGAATATCAAAAATTGAGTTTTTTTTAGTAAAAGAGGTATTAAATGGTAGGTATTGGGCTATATTGGCAGTAGCTAGATAATGGGCAGTAAAGATAAATTTTTGTAAAGTTTTATTCATGATTTGTATAGCAATTAAAATTGAACTGGAAAATTACATCTTTTTTTAGAAATAAAACAAAAAAAATTATTTTAAAATTAACAAAAATTATTTTTTATGTAATATGTAATTGCTATATACCATCAAGGCCAGTTTTTTGGTGCTTTTGTGCAGTTTGTGCTAATAAAAATGCATCATTTTTTTGCTTTACAAACCCCAATGCTTACCTTTGCCGCCTAAAACAGATGCTCATTGTTTTTCCTATACAAAAGTGTGACGCCAATACAGTTCCACAAAGGATTACAGCTGGGTTAACAAATAAAAACAAATTTTATGGTAGAAATTAAACCAGACGAAATTTCGGCAATTTTACGCCAACAGCTTAGCAATTTTAATGCTGGTGCAAGTTTAGAGGAAGTAGGAACTGTACTACAAGTAGGTGATGGTATTGCCCGTATTTATGGCTTAAACAATGTACGTAGTGGAGAGTTGGTAGAGTTTGAAAATGGCGTAAAAGCTATTGCCTTAAACCTAGAGGAAGATAATGTGGGTGTGGTTTTAATGGGTGATAGCGGCGAAATTAAAGAAGGTGCTAAAGTAAAACGTACTGGTCAAATTGCCTCTATAAAAGTGGGTGATGGTATGAGTGGTCGAGTTATTAATACGTTGGGTGAGCCAATTGATGGTAAAGGTCCTATTACTGGCGAATTATACGAAATGCCTTTGGAGCGTAAAGCACCTGGTGTAATTTTTAGAGAGCCCGTTAAAGAACCACTGCAAACTGGTATTAAGGCTATTGATGCCATGATACCTATTGGTCGTGGACAAAGAGAGTTAGTAATTGGCGATAGACAAACGGGTAAAACTGCCATTTGCATTGATACGATCATTAATCAAAAAGAATTTTACGAAGCTGGTAAGCCAGTTTATTGTATATATGTGGCTATTGGGCAAAAAGCTAGTACCATTGCTGGTATTATGAAAACCTTAGAAGAGAACGGTGC
>JANNWD010000549.1:0-2672 GCA_031408315.1 Bacteroidota bacterium | reverse complement strand
ATAAATATCCTGGTCGCCATCATTATCAATATCGGCAAAAGCCACTGCATGCCCTTTTTGAATGTGGCCGGTATTGGTTGCATAAGTAATGTCTTCAAATTTTTTTCCGCCAATATTGCGGTACAGTTTATTGGGTACAATGCTTGTAAAATCCGGTGCACCGGTACCCAGGTAGTAATCTTTCCAGCCGTCGTTATCTATATCACCAAAATTGCAACCCATGGTATAGTTTACATGATCAACTCCGTAAGCTACACTTACATCGGTAAAAGTATTGTTGCCGTTGTTGTGGTATAACCTGGGCTTCTCTCCAACTGTTGGCAGGCCCAGCATATCACGGGCCGCATCTCCACCTACATCACCAAAATATTTTGTATCATATCCCGATACAAAAATATCTTCGTAACCATCATTATCAAAATCAAAGAACCAGGCAGGAAAACTATGAATAGGTTCCTCAACAGCTGCTGATTTTGAAATATCTTCAAATGCTCTTTCGCCAGAAATTTTACCGGGCTTGTTAAGCCATAATATATTGGGGGCATTTAAAATAGACAGATACAGATCGGGAAAACCATCGTTATTTATATCGCCCCATACACAGCCTTTTACAAATGCGGTAATATTTAAACCATATTTTGCTGTTACCTCTTTAAATTTTCCTTTGTTATTGATGAACAACTGGCAGGGGTAATTTTCGTGTGCCACAAAAAGATCTAACCATCCATCGTTATTAAAATCGCCCCAGGAAGCAGTTTGTGTAGGTGCCGGGGAATAGAGGCCTGCTTCAATAGTAACATCATCAAAACTATTGTTGCCATTATTTTTTAATAAAGAAAAAGGGAACCTGGCATTTTTGCCCCACCATCCACCCCTTAAAACAACAATATCGGCAAAGCCATCATTATTATAATCTGCATGAATTAAATTTAAGCCACCCGTTATACCAACCAGGCCCGACGAAGCTGTTTCAGTTTTAAACGTACCATCTTTTTGCTGGTGCATATATCTTATCTGATCGCTAAGGCCATAAGATGTTGCCATAATATCCAGCAGTCCATCATTATCCAGGTCTTCTACAACACATCCACCGGAGATACCGTTCATGTCAACAGCTTTTTGTGTTGCAATGTCTTTTAAAATGATATTGCTTTTATTTTTGGTGAACACGCCGGATTCTATTAGCCATTGTTTGGGTACTTCAACAGGATATTTACCAAGCGTCATGTAGGCTATATTTAATAAATATCTCGACTGCAGATCATCAGGATATTTATTAAGTATCTTTTTATATATTTCAATAGCCTGTTCCGATCCCGACGTTAGTTTATGAATTCCCTGGCCCTGTATAGGAATTATACAACTTTGTGGCGAATGATTGGCGGCACAGTTTTCCAGTTCTCCTTTTCTCATAAAAGCAATGGCCAGCTGATCAAAATAAGGTTTGGTTTGCACAGTTGAATTTTCTACTGTTAATTTCAGTGCTGTAATAACCTGCTCAAGTACATTAATGGCTTCCTCAGTTTTTCCTGCATTTAACGCTTCGTTACTGTATTTAAAATAATATTCACGTCTTTTGTATGCATCTTTTTCTATGTCAAGTTTTTTTTTGAATAATTCCATACGGGCATTATTCATCAGAAAAAAAACTTCGGGATTGGCATTTTTGTTAATGCTGTCCAGTATCTTAACCATCTTTAATGTGCCGGCAGATTGCTTAACTGTTGAAGCCATGATTACTCCATCAGGCTCACAGCAACTTTTCATTTGGGCATTAACTGCAACATGGAAGCAGATAAAAAAAATAATAATGACCGCAATAAAATAATACTTGTTTTTCATTTAATAAAAATTGTGCAGCATAACAAAATTAAAATAAAAACCGGGCGGATAAACCGGTTATAATTTTCCCTGCTTAATTTCTTCAACAACTCCAGGATCAAGTAAGGTCGTTGTATCGCCCAGGTTTTCCATTTCACCTTCGGCTATCTTTCTTAATATGCGACGCATTATTTTTCCGCTACGTGTTTTTGGCAGGCCGGTAACAAATTGTATTTTATCGGGTTTGGCAATAGCGCCAATTACCCTGGTTACAGTTTGTAAAATATCGTTTTTGGTGTGCTCATCATCGCCATGTTTTTGATTACAAATAATATAGGCATAAATACCCTGTCCTTTTATGTCGTGCGGATAACCAACTACCGCACTTTCAACAACACCGGCATGCATGTTAATGGCATTTTCCACTTCGGCTGTGCTAATGCGGTGTCCGCTAACATTTAATACATCATCAACCCGGCCTGTAATTCTGTAAAAACCATTTTCGTTTTTCATCGCACCATCGCCGGTAAAATATAAATTGGGATAAGTGGCAAAATAATTGGTGCGGCAACGTTCATGATCGCCATAAGTTGTTCTTAAAATGGCAGGCCAGGGAGCTTTAATACAAAGATTTCCTTTCAGCAATCCATTTTCATCTTTCTCTGTTATTTCATTTCCATTTTCATCAACTAAAACCGGTTGTACACCCGGCATGGGTAATGTGGCCCAGCCCGGTTTTGCCGGCGTAATGCCGGCCATGTTTGAAATTAAAGTGCCGCCTGTTTCTGTTTGCCACCAGGTATCTACTATCGGGCAATGTTTTTTTCCAACATATTTATCGTACCAATGCC
>JANNWD010000548.1:0-1831 GCA_031408315.1 Bacteroidota bacterium | reverse complement strand
TAAACTAGTTCGCACGGCTCTTTCATATTAGATTGCCGATCTCGTTTCCTGCGCCTCTCCTTTAAGCTTTATTGACTTTATCGCAGGATTGACGATCTGGTCGATCGATCGCAAGAGCGAGATTGGATTGTTGGCTGGTTAATCGATCGTCCTCAATACATCATACTCCCGACTATAGCCCCCTCACGCCCATGAGCGAATATCAATATTACGAATTTCAAGCGATCGATCGCCCTCTCACCGCCGCCGAAAAAACTGCGATTAGTCAACTATCTAGTCGCGTCAAACCGACGGCAAATCGCGCTAAATTCACCTACAGTCATGGCGATTTTCCTGGCGATCCCAAACAAGTATTGGCAAAGTATTTTGATGTTATGTACTATGTTGCCAATTGGGGCACCCAGCAATTAGCCTTCCGGTTTCCGAAATCGCTGATTTCTCCAGAGGCGATCGTGCCCTATTGTATTAAAGGTGCGATCGAGCTTACAGTTAGCGGAGATTGGGCGATTTTAGATTGGAAATTTAATGATGAAGAGGGATTTGGCTGGATCGATGACGAGCAAAATATTCTCTCGGGACTAGTTGATTTGCGACAGGAAATCTTGCAGCAAGATTATCGCGGGCTTTATTTAGCATGGCTCAAAGCTTTAACATCATCTGAAGAATATGTAGATATCGATCCAACGGAATTAGAACCACCCGTACCGCCAGGATTATCGAAACTTTCTCCCGCGCAAACAGCCTTTACAAATATCTTTGAATTGTCAGATGATTTGTTAGTAGCTGCGGCTAGTGCTAGCTGTCAACCGAATGTTATTACCGATCCCGATTGGCAACGAGCGATCGCCCAATTATCTCGTCAAGATTGCGAAGATTTTCTATGCCGATTGGTTCGGGGAGAAACGAATCTGGCTGTTAAATTAACACAAAAATTGTCTAAGTCGATCGCAACTGCACCTCCAGCTAGTCAACCTCGACGATCGATCGAAGAACTTCTCAATGCATCAGATAAAGCCAGTATCCTCGCAACACAAAGAGAACAAGAAGCAGCCACAGCTAGACGAATTAAAGAACTCCAAGCCCTAGCTCCACGACAAGTTCAAATCTGGGAAGAGATAAATATCCTCATCGAAAAATCTCAATCCAAAACTTACGATCGAGCGGTTGAGTTGTTAGTAAATTTACGAGATTTAGCCACAGAGGAAAATAAGTTCGAGCCTTTTCAAACAAAATTAGATCGAATTTATGATAATTATGGAAATCGTCACTCCTTAATTAAGAGATTCCGCAAAGTCAGACTCGATCGATCGTAATTATTCGCGTCATTATCGATCGAAATTCAATTAGATGCCAGCGAAATGGATCGATCGCGCACTACTTGACTGAAATCTACCCATAAAGCGTAGCCCGACAATCCCCTGCATGTAAATCCCCTCCTGGGAGCTACGGTGTATACACAAGTCGGCTGGGCTTCGTTTCTAGATCTAAATCCCCCAACCCCCTTGGAAAGGGGGATTTAGCGGCGGTTTTATTCTGGGGTTCCCCCAGAATAAAAAACCGACAAGACAGGGGGATTCACACCAATTTCGCTTCTCGCCAGAGATGTGTATACACGGTAGCTCCTGGGAGGGGATTTTTCAGAGCATTGGTGCAAGCCTCAGTCCCTTCATCTCCCAACTCTCAACTCCCATCTCCCATCTCATTTAACCTCAAAGGGCATCTGTTTGAGCGATCGATCTCCAGCGCGAATTTCTACTTTCCACGCGCCTGAAGACGCATCTAGCGGGATCTGGTAGCGACAGGCGGTATTCCAGACTGGGGTGGTAATATT
>JANNWD010000547.1:0-5593 GCA_031408315.1 Bacteroidota bacterium | reverse complement strand
GCCAATTTCATCAGCCTTAAAGCCTTTCTATAGCCCTCTGGGTTTGCCATACCAAAATTTCTCAACTGTCGCATTTTGGTATTAATCCCCTTTTGCTGCCCAATAATCATCACTGTTTCGTCGCCTAACTTAGCAAAACCACCCACCATAGCTTTATCATCCTTTACATTTCTATCGCCATGCAATTCAATAAAATCAGTACACATTTTTTCAATATACTTTAGCGTATAAGGTCTATCAGGGTGTCGGCTAAGCTGTACCTTCTGCCAAGGTGTTACATTGTCAGTCAAATGTTTTTTTCTTTCTATAATACGATCTTCCAACATTTTTATAGTTCCGCTAGCGTCAATCTTACTTTTTTCGGCACTAATTTTTTGCAGCTCTATTTGATCGTATAATTCTTTAATGGGCTTTTCAAAATCTAAAAATTGTCTATTTTTTAATTCTGGCATATAACTATGGTTAATTAAGATGTAAATGTAGGTTAATGTAAAAATACTAAAATGATATTTTTAATAAAAGTTTTGGTATAAAAAATGGTAAAGCCTATATTTACACTCCCAAATTTTAAGTAACAAGTCAATTTTTGATTTTAAACTCAGGGCTAGGGATGTTGGATCGGTAGTTCAGTTGGTTAGAATGCCGCCCTGTCACGGCGGAGGTCGCGGGTTCGAGTCCCGTCCGGTCCGCTACCAAAAAAAGTTTCAAGGTTTCTTGAAACTTTTTTTATGTCCCTACCCCTACTCCCAAAAATAAAGGGAGGCTTTCAAAACGAAAGCCTCCCTTTATTTATTTATCTAAACTAAATTATTGTTTTACAAACTTGCTACTTAGTTTGTTTGTACCATTATTTAACCTAAGCATGTAAACACCTTTTGGTAAAGCAGCAACATTTATTCTTTGAATATTACTATTCAATTTTGTACTCATAACAATATTGCCATTTACATCAATAACATTTACTACACTTTGTCTATCAATATTTCCTAAAACACTTACGTTTACAAAATCTGTAACTGGGTTAGGATAAATTTTTAATAATCCAGTTTGTGTAATTTCAGGTGTATTTTGTTCTATTAAACTTGCAGTACCCAACTGTACTTTTAGAGTGTAACACACAGTAGCATTATTAGCATTGTTATAGCCAAATACCCTTGCATAATAAATACCTGCAGTGTAAGTACGTGTAATTGTTTCGCTAGTGGTAGAACCGTTTTGCGATATTGCTAACTGAGTACCTGCACTATTTACAACTGTTAAATCGTAATCGCCTGGTAAAGTTGTTAGTGTTACTGTTGCTGTACCGCCTGTTGTAATAACAAATTTATAGTAATCATTATCTCCCGAAGGGCTAATTAAACCTGTAACGTTTGTATTAAATGGAATTACTGCAGCTCCAGAAATTGTGCCATTTGTTGCATTATCTAAACTACTTTGGCAACCAGTAGCTGAAGTAGCTGTTGCTTTTATAGTATAGCAAGTTGTGCTATTTGCACCATTGTATCCAATAATTCTTATATAGTAAGTACCTGCAGCTTGGCTAGTTAATGAAACTGTTTCGGTAGCTGTAGAGCCAGTTCCAGAGCCAATTTGAGTACCAGCACTATTGTAAATGTACATATCATAATCTACACCAGATGGACCAACAAGATTATATACATTACCGCTTGTAGCCGTTGTTACAATTTTATAATAGTCTACATCTGTAGTAGAATTTATTGCTGCAGAATTTGTAACACCTGATACAATGGTTGCTGAAGTAGCTTGTGTTTCGTTAGGCTCAAATGCTGTAGCACAGCCAGATGGAACAGCAGTAGTTGTAAAGTTAGCTGTTGTAGCTGTACTTGTGGTTGATGAACAATTGGTGGTTACTCTCCAATTATAAGCTGTTGATGCTGTTAAGCCTGTTAATGAAATTGAGGTTGCAGTTGTTGCAGATGCAGCAACTGTCCATGTTGTTGCCGCAGCAGTTTTGTATTCTATCAAATAACTTACGGCACCACTTGCTGCGGTCCAGCTAATAGTTGCGTTTGTAGATGTAATAGCAGAAGATGCTAAACCTGTAGGAGCGTTACATGATGTAGCTGTAGAACATTCAACAAAGCTAAGAGTTTGATCTGTTCTTGAATTAGAAGAACCTTGTAAAGCACCAATACCCATTCCTCTACGGGCAAATGCTTTTATAATTGCACAACTATATTGGGCACCAAAAAATAACGTATCGGCTTTTAATATAGCATTTCTACCATCAATAAAACCAGGGCTACAAGGTTGTAAACGCATTCCCTCCGTTACTAATTTTAAAGCAATAGCGTTTCCTCCTCCTCCGCCAATATTAAAAATATTAGGGTTTATGCCTTGTAATTGAATAATCTCCCATGTCATATCCCAAAGTGCTGTACACCAAATTGTTCCAACACCATGCGGTGCAACAACAGAAGCTAAATTCCCATAAGTCATAGGATTTACAGCCATATCTGTAGTATACTTATATTGCCTAATTCCTAAGCCTGTTGTAGTTTGGTTAAGGGCATAAGTACCAATGCCTCTTGGTTTGCTAAAACCATCACCAGCAACAGCAGTAGCCCAATCATGTGTTATCATTAATCCATAATAATCGCTCCACCCTTCTCCCATTTGCTCGGCATTGGTTAGGCAAGTACTTCCATTTCCGGTTAATCTATTACTAATTCCATGTGTGTATTCATGAGCAATAATTCCATTATCAACATCACCATCACGGTCGGGTGTAGGGGCAGTCCATAAATACATTTGCATTCTTCCACTTCCTCCATCGGCAGGTGTAGAAAAATTAGCATTATTTGTTCCACTACCATCTTGTGCTTCAGCTTTTACATAATCATTTCCTGTGCCTCCTCTTCCTTGATTATTGCTTTGAAAATTTCGAGCAGCTTCGTTAAATCCATATAAGTAGGATAAATCATGCATTAAATTATTCCAATAAAATAAATTGGTTGTATTAAATTGTTGGTTTGGTGCTGTTGTTCTTACTGTTGGTTCTAATGCAAGGTTTGGGACAAAATCAAAATTTAAGTCTGGTTGTGCCGTTGTAGATGTTTCGGTAATACCAGGAGCATTTGTATTTGCTCTGTCTTCGTAGGCATGTACATTATTTCCTCTAGTTGTTGAGTAGTACGTAGTGCCATCATAATGCCATCCCAATGAAGTTGCATTACCAGGCGATTTTGTCCACGGATTACTAACCAAAACAGGTGCTCCACCAGTATGGATAGGGCTTTCGGCCGGCTGAGCAATTACTCTATAATTAGCCGAGTTTACAACCTGACCTATATCAGTTTTATATTGGTTTAAAACTTTGTTACCAATATTTTCTGTTTTTAAATGATTCTTTTTATGTGTTGTTGCAGAATGGTTTTCACCATCCCAATTACATTTTATAGTAAGACTTTGTTTGCTTATAAATTGATTCGTTGTAGCATCAATATTTACAATCCAATAATCATCTTGATTAACTGGGGCAATAAACACCTGCCAAACTAACTTTAATTCTCCTTTATCGTTTCTAGGTAACCACATCAATTCGGCTGTAATATTTTCTACTGATGTATTTAATTTTCCAAAACTAAATTTCCCTGAATTATTTTTTTGTGCCGTAGTTATAGGAGCATATTTATTTACTTGTAAGGAAGCCATTGTTGCCTGCACAGCATCTTCTGCATTTATTTTAGCAGTTGCATTTTCTCTTTGTTGGCCTACTACTTTTAATAACTCACCAGCATTAGAAACTAGTTTGTCATTTTTAAAAGCTAGTACCTGTATTTGATTGTAAATTGGAATACCACTTACATTTTGTTGTAAATAAACCATTCTTATAGTTGAACCCTCAACTATATAAGTTTCTTTAACTGATAAATTTGCAAGGTTTTCGGCACTAACGCCAATTGAGCCTGCATGTTTTTTCACCAATTCAAAAGCAATTTGTTTATTAACTAAATCATTTTGAGCACTGCTATAAAACGATGAAATTAATAATACCATTAATAAATGAAGTTTTTTCATAAACATTTTTTTTGGTTATATAAATAATTATGTTGTAATATAAATGTTAATTTTAGTTATACAAATAGTAATAATACTAAGGGAGGTTTCTATGTGTATAGTTTACATAGTTCGAAATGTATAGTGGGCAACACTTTCAACAATATTTTGTACTTTTTAAAAAATATTGAAATTGTAAAATGTGTATAATTTAGTATAAATTGTAAAAAATAATGAGTTTCTATTATGTCTTCGTTTACAAAAATATTGGCTTTGTTTAAAAAAGATGTGTTACTAGAGTTTAGGCAACAACATACTTTTTATGGCATTTTATTATATATTGCTTCTACCATTTTTGTTTTGTATTTATCTATAGAAAACCCCGATTTAAATGTGTGGAACGGATTGTTTTGGGTAGTACAATTATTTATTTGTGTAAACGCTGTAGCAAAAAGTTTTTTGCAAGAAAGTAAAGGCCGTATGCTTTATTTTTACACCATAAGTAGCCCCACACAATTTATTATAGCAAAAATTTTATACAACATTCTTATAATGGGTGTTATGAGTTTATTAAGCTTGCTGCTATTTTCTATTTTTATGGGCAACCCTGTAAATAATATGGGCAAATTTACTGGCATTGTTTTACTTGGTGGTGCAAGTATAAGTATGGTGTTTTCTATAATGAGTGCTATTGCTGCAAAAGCCCAACAAAATGCGGCATTAATAGCTATTTTAGGTTTCCCTGTTATTCTACCTTTATTATTACTTTTAATGCGATTAAGCAAAACAGCTTTTAACGAAATATTTAAAGATGGTGCAGTGCTTGAATTGATTGGTTTGATTACTGGGCTAGATGCATTGATTGTTGTATTAGCAATTATCTTATTTCCTTATTTGTGGAAAGACTAATTTTTAACCCTAAGTTCCTATCTTTGCCCTCATAAATTTATACTCTTCTTGGTGAAGAAAAACTGGTGGAAAATATTATCTCTTTTTTTATTAATCTACACAATTGTGGGTGGTTTTTTGTTGGATGTGCCACACCTATTTATTCTTAACGAATCTATCCGAAACCTATACTTTCATGTATGTATGTGGTTTGCTATGATGATTTTGTTTGGTGTAAGTGTTGTTTATAGTATAAAATATTTAGCTGGCTTTAATTTACGCAACGATATTTTTGCTGTGAATTATGCAGCTATGGGTAGTTTTTTAGGAATATTGGGTTACGCTACTGGTATTATTTGGGCAAACTACACTTGGGTAAGCGATCAAAACCAAAGCCTTGGTAGTATTTTAAAAGAACCTAAATTAATTGGTGCAGCTATTGCCTTATTAATTTATGGAGCCTATTTTGTATTAAGAGGTTCGTTTTCCGATATAGATAAAAAAGCAAGAATTAGTGCAGTGTACAATATTTTTGCCTTTGCCATGTTGTTTCCAAGCATTTGGATTATTCCACGACTAGTGGGAAGTTTACACCCCGGTGCACCAGGCAGCGATAGCGGAAACCCTGCCCTAAATTTTAAAGATATTGATAGTAGATTAAGAATGGTTTTTTATCCTGCTGTAA
>JANNWD010000546.1:0-2474 GCA_031408315.1 Bacteroidota bacterium | reverse complement strand
CTGCGGTAGCTACCAATGCACAAATGTTAGTTTCTCTAGATACTAAAGCTTCTGAAGCAAAAGGAGAGTTTGCAATTGCTGCACCTTCAAAATTTTTAATACTACTTCCTAAACTTGTCATCAAGTCGCTATCAATTCTTGCTTCTTTCAACATAGCGTCTAATTTCTGGGATAATAATCCTTGAGCATCTTCTTTAACTTCTTTCTTTTTATCAGATGCACTTCCGCCAGCCAGTTCAGGGTAAACTAAAGACCAATCCAATTCATCTTCAACAGGTTCGAAAGCAGATAAAGCAAAAATTAGAGCTTCGGTTAATAATCCGATAGACAACATTAATGTTCCTGTTAGTGGACCTAACTCGAAATGTGTTATTTTGAATAGTGCTCCTATGATTACTACTGCTGCTCCCATACCGTAAGCGAAATTCATTGCTTTTTTACTTAATAATGCCATAATAAAAAATTTGTTAGGTTAAAATATATTTAAAGTTTAGTTAATTATTTTCCTGCGTTTCCTGTCGCATCTGTTCCCATGTAATCTTGTAATGTTCTAAAACCAATGTAGCTCCTTGCAGAATCTGCATATTCGAAATCACGTGTACCTACTTGCAAGAAATATGCAACATCTTTCCAAGAACCTCCCCGAGTTACTTTACGCATGTTTTTGACATCGCTTACATTTGGATTCATCGTTGAAACATATTCGTAAGCAGCTGGATCATAAGATGAATCTGTCCACTCCGCCACGTTTCCTGACATGTTATACAAATTGTAATCATTTGGCTCATATGATTGAGCTTCTACAGTATACAAAGCTTGATCAGCTGCATAGTCACCACGAACTGGTTTAAAATTAGCTAAATAACAACCTCTATCATTTCTAGCGTAAGGACCACCCCAAGGGTAAGTTCCTGACTCAATTCCTCCACGCGCTGCATACTCCCATTCTGCTTCAGTAGGAAGCCTATACGTATTAACAAATTGTTGGTGGTGTTTTTTCTTGTCTGCATTGTGAAACAATGTTCTCCAAGCACAAAATGCTTTTGCTTGTTTCCAACTAACTCCAACTACTGGATATTCTCCATAAGCTTGGTGCCAGAAATAATCATTATGCATTGGCTCATTGTAAGAGTATGCAAAATCTTTAATCCAAACTGTTGTGTCAGGGTAAACAGGAACTTGTTCTTTACGAATAAATTCTTTACGCTTACCTGTTTTTGCTCTTGCAGCAGCTTGAATATCCATCCATGAATAACGGACTTTTAATTTACTTACATCCATTGTTCTCAATCCATTGTATGCTTCCTCATCAGGAATATACATTGAATCCATCACTTCAGCATACTTTTCATCAGGAAACTGTCTAGTATCCCATTTCAAAGCAACTTTATTATTTATTTTTCTTCCAGCATAAGGATCATCTCCTGAACCAATACTGTAATAATTGTCATACATATACTTATCATATACACTCATGTTTGTAGTGTCTGCATCAACAAATGCATAATCTGCAATACTACCACCTTTTTTAGAAGATTTAGGATCACTTTTCTCACCTAATTCATCAGCCAAGATAGCTAAACGAGTTCTAACAATTGAATCTCTTACCCAGTAAACGTACTGTCTGTACTCACTATTTGTGATTTCTGTTTCATCCATATAAAATGAACGAACGGTTACAGTTTTAGTTGGCGCATCTTGCACATTAGCTAAATCATCATCTGATTTACCCATAATAAAAGCACCTCCAGGCACTAATGTCATACCAAATGGCTTTTCAGGATGCCAAGCTTTACCTTTCACTCCTACCAATTGACCATTGTCTTTCGATCCACAGCTGTACAAAAATGAAACCAGCACTGTTAATAAAATGAACTTCTTCATATAAATTTGGGTTAAGTATGTATTCATAACTTTTAAGGGCGTAAACCTATTTATTTATTTTCAAAAAAACAATTTTTTTATTAAAAAAACCTTAAAAAAAATAAAAAAAGTAAATTTTCGCTTATTTTATTGTGTTAATATCTGTTAAATAATATTTTTTCGCTGCGCTTTCCACCATCTTTCTGGAACTTCTCCAGCGCAAGATGCTAAATAATCTTGATGTGTGCAAGGTAGTAACGTCGATTTTTTTAATTTATTGCTTGATACAGACATAAAAGGTATCTCAATCCACCATCTTTCTGTAATATTACTTTTATAAAAAATCAGCTCATCCTCTAGTGTTACTATGTATTTAATGTAATTGTCTTTTAATCCGAAAGGATATTCGTTAGAACGAAAATGAAATCCTTCTACAAAATACCACATTATTTGCGCTATTAAAACCGATTCTTGTTTGGTATTTTTGTGATTAAAAATGCCAAAAGAACTGACTTTATCACTTATTCCGGCATATCTTGATAAAGAACAAATTTCTTTCCCCGAAAAACCATTAGGTACAAATGTAGCGAAATTCCCTGAATCTGAAGATT
>JANNWD010000545.1:0-1973 GCA_031408315.1 Bacteroidota bacterium | reverse complement strand
TGACAGCTTGTCTTACAATCCATTTATCGTTTCAAGCACCGACACTATTCAGTTGTTGACTGTTGCAACCGACGATAGTACAGCACCATCGGCTTTTCAAAATTGTTCGTTAAAGTTTTCATTAAAGCAGGATGATTTTTCAGCTGCGACATCAATCAGTTGCACTTATTTGGAAATTCCTACCCCAAACGAAACTTTTAAAACTTGGCGAGCTACCTTTAATGTTTCAAGCTTTCCCACCGATACAACAGTTTATATGCGCTTTTATTTGAATGACGGAGATCATCCCAACCTAACGGAATTTCCTTTAAATGAATCCGTATTTTATTATAAAACCTATTGGGCCTTTTATATAAAACCATAATCATGCGTCGTATTTTAACTATCCATGTATCTGTTTTTTTAACTGCTTCCTTGCTGTTTCTTAGTTCGTGTAAAAAGGATAAGGAGGCAATTAGCAATACCCCTGAAATTAAACTCATTGAAACAAGTCCAACTCAAATTAAAGAATACAAAGACAAGGTTGTATTTAATGTTTATTACAAAGATGGGGATGGAGATATTGGAGAAAATAGCGATGGCATAAAGAATTTATTTGTCACCGATTCCCGCAATTCTATTACCTATGAATTTCGTGTAAAGCAATTAGCGCCATCAGGTTCCTCTGTAAGCATAGAAGGAAATTTAATGATTGAATTAAATACGGTAGCGATTTTAAACGGAAGCAATTCGGAATTGGTGGAGTACTCAATATATTTGAAAGATAGAGCAGGAAATGCGAGCAATACAGTAACAACTTCAGGATTAACGATTATAAAATAGATCCACTTATGAAGGCTTCCAAGTGGCTTTATTTTTTAGTTCCGCTTATTGTTTTTTCCATTGCAGCGTGTATCTCTTGCTCCGGCCGTAGGCCTGTTGAATTAAAAAGAGTAGAATCCGTTAAAATTCTTAACTCGTCATCCGAAGGGATAGATATGGAGGTGAATATGGTTATTAGCAATCCCAATTTTTTAAAGTTTACCATTACGGATGGCGACTTAAATATAATACTGAACAAGGTGGATATGGGAAAAGCTGCGCTGCAAAATAAAATAACGATACCTGCACATTCTGAAGTAAGTCAAAAATTTATCATTAGAGTTGGTGTATCAAATGCGCTTTTAGGTGGCTTTGCATCGTTATTATCCTTGTTTAAAAGTAATATGGCCAGCATTACCATTAAGGGAACCGTTCGAGCCCGTTCCTATGGCATTTCCCGTGTTTTTCCAATTGATGAAACAACTCGAATTCCATTTTCTTACTAGGCCTTCTGAACAATTTTATTTTTAAGCGGTTTTGCTTTTTGGCAGGGTGATGAAAATTGTCTGCATTTTGAGGGAGCAAAAGCGCTATATTTTATTAAATTCGTAGCCCATTTAATTTTTAGATTAAACTTATGCCAAGCTATAACAAAATGAAATTTGGAACAAAAGCAATTCACTCAGGTCAGGAAGCCGGCCTTCTGCGTCTGCTTCGCTTCCCAGTTCGTCTTGAGGCGAATGCGACGACGCTCGAGTTCACCCTCGGCATCCGGCATGGCCATCACAACGTCCTCGATGTGCTTCAGCGCTTTCGGGCCAATGCGGCCGCGCAGCTCGGTCAGATACGGCTGCACCTTGCAGAACGCGCCGACGATCTCGCTGTGGGCGGCCATGAACATCTCACGATCGATGGCACCGTGCGTGACCATCGAGGCCGCCATGTCCCAATACCCAAGCACCATGCGCATCCACGAATTCTTGTCGCCGCTGTAGGCGGTGAAGTATTCCTCGGCCGTGGACGGGTGGAATTCCAGGATGAACCAGGAGCGTGCCTTGCGTAGCTCCGACTCGCGGCGCATGTCGAAGAGCTGCAGGTTGAGCTGGGAGGATTCGAACGGTGTCGGCATGACGGGAGTGGTGTGTAGAAACAAAGTCAGTCGAATGAAGTCG
>JANNWD010000544.1:0-7731 GCA_031408315.1 Bacteroidota bacterium | reverse complement strand
TATTAATGGCGGGGTTGCAGGAGATTATGAAATTAGAGTTGGAGCTGAGTTTGCTACCGATTGTACAAATGGGCAAAGTGCCAATTTATGGATAGTGCCTGTAACGGCATTTGGCTTTACTGGCGAAAGTGGTAATAACCCTTGTAATAGAAATGAAAAATCATTTTTTGAGTTACCAGGAGTTGGTGGTAATGGATTAAATTTTTTAGAAGTATATGGCTACGACCCAAGCCCAGCAACTTGTTATAGCGGAAGTTTTATAACACCTCACTTAATACAAATACAATATAATGTTGATGGCGGGCTATGGACTAATACTTTCAACGTTACCCCCAATGTACCTATAACTTTATCTGGATGGGCATTTTATAGAGCCGCTGACTATGGCTTAAGTCAAGGGTTACCTGCTGGCAATCATACTATCGGAATACGGTATAGAAACTGGCGATATGATATATTTACTGGAAACTGGGAATTGCCAGAAGTAACAGGAACCAGCCCATCTGGTTGCTATAGTAAAGGAAATGTAAACTTTACTGGAACTGAATTTATAAATAGTACTTACACTTATGAGTACTTTTTTTGCGATATCCCATAAAAATTAAACTTTCTAGAGGGGTGAACTTAATTCACCCCTCAATTTTTTGTATAACAAGTACATTCCATGAAATTAATTTTCACCTTCATACTTTTAAATATTATTTCAAATGACTTAAATGCTCAAATAGGGTGCATAGACTCGAGCTATTTTAGTAAATATAATTCCGTAAATTATAGAGGCCCCCTTTTTGGTATTACACAATTTACAAAAGATAGAGCAAATAATTATTATGTGCCAGGTAGTTCAAACTTTGGCTTTAACCGATCTGGTAATACAATATCAAAATTTAATGATGCTAATAATCTAATATGGTCAAAAACCTATATTCCTAATACATTTACAAATGAAATTGGGCCGACCTATCAAAGCGGTACAGACTCACTTTGTAACTTATATTTTCAAGATACAAGGGTTAATAACATAACAGGTGTAGCTTATAATTTTTTAAGTAAATTTGATAGCAGTGGAAATTTTATCTGGGGTAAAAGATTTCAAATGTTAAATAACCCTACGGTTTATAATACAATGGTTTGTAATAGAACTATCAATGAAATTGGCTTTCAATTTTATAAATTTACATCTTTTAATCAGACATTTCGTAATAATTTAATTTGTTTGAACCCCAATGGGGACAATGTTTGGAGTAACCAATACAATAATATTACTTTACCAGATTTTAATCTGTTAGGGGGTAACAATACATTTTGTTTAGAAAATGATACCTTGTTGGTAAATGCTACAAGATTTTTTTATAATGCATCTTCCTCTACTAATCCTAATGCTAAACATGCAATCCAATTTTCAAAAATTAATTCTAAAAATGGTGATATACTTTATGAAAAAACATTCTCCTTTTTTACAAACCAAACCCAAAGTGTTTATCATACAATACAACCACTAATTTTTAATTACGATAAAGTTAATAAACAGTTTATTTTATTTAGTATTAGTAACAATACCACATCACTTTACCCTAAATCATTTGTTATATCTACTTTTGATCAAAATTTGAAACATATCAAATCCGTAAATTATTTGTCCAGCGTTATCGTCGGAGGCAATAATTTTCAAGTTTCTTCAAATAACCAAATTTCTATAGCCATTAATAAACAACTTCCCATTTTTCCATATCCTAATTACTCATTGTATGTAATTTTAGATTCTGTCGGAGAAATAATCCATCAAAGAAGAAATGATTTATATAACATAGGCATTCAAGCAGGAGGTGAAATTTTGTTTGACGTTAATTTTAAAAAAAGTAAAATTTATAGCTTATTAGCAGCCCAATATGCCGCTAATGGATGTACAGATTGTAGTATATATTTTCTAGAAAATATTCCTTTTTATAATAAAAAAAACGATTGTATAGGCTATGATAACAATATCTTATTTAAAACCCCTATTTATTTTCAAGAATTAATAAATATTAATTTTGTAAAATTACCTGGAGTATTACTTTCAAGTATCGATTTAAATGCTCCAAGTGAAATAATTAACCAACCATTACTGAAAACCGAGTACTGTAAAGAAGTAAGCATTTGCGATGCCATACAATTGCAACCCCTTACTCAACCACAAAAATGCCTTAGCCAACCGCTAGATAGCTTTAAAGTAATACGTAGCCCACTTTGCTTACGCAAAACACAGTGGCAGGTGGACACTACTGCCATGCAAATACTAAATAGTAACGATACTATGCTGTATGTAAAATATTTGCATAGCTATACAGGTAATATAGCTGTTACGTATGGTGGCTGCAATTTAAGCAGCAGCACACCTATTACCGTAAATACACCCAAAACAGGCGTATTTATTGGTAACGATACTACCCTTTGCCCCAATACTGCCATTACCCTAAACGCTGGGCAAGGTTTTAAAACTTACGCTTGGAGTACAGGCTTTGGCATACCAAGTATTACCATTACACAAGCAGGTAAGTATTGGGTAACCGTAATTGATAGTTGCAATAATCAATTTACCGATACTATAAATATTTCACCCATTACGGCTACTTTGCAAGTAACCTCTACCGATACTATTTGCCAGTACGATACCGCCTTTATACAACTACCCACCAACTTGTACAATTACAGTTGGCAGCCAAGTACATTTAGTTATTTAAAAGCAAATAATGTACTATCGCTATACCCCAAAACCAATACCATTTACACCATAAAAGCTAATGCTGCTAAAGATTGTATTTTAACCGATACGGTGCTTATACGTACCAAAAGCTGTCCACAAAATATTTATTTCCCAACAGCTTTTACCCCCAATGGCGATGGGCTAAATGATGAATATAAACCTAGCCTTATTGGCAATGTTGTGTATTACGAGTTTACCATTTTTAACCGATGGGGGCAAAAAATATTTAGCACTAAAACACCTAACAAAGGCTGGAATGGTAAAATAAATAACGGGCAACCGCTAATGGGTAGTTATGTGTATACTTGCCGCTACAAATTTTTTACCAAAAAAGAAGAAGTTGAAAATGGTACGTTTGTGTTAATAAGGTAATTTTTTTTTAAAAGCAAATAGAGATGCTTCGTTCCTCAGCATGACTAGAGCAATTTTTATACTAAATAGCAATATTTCTAATTAGAAAGTTGTAAGGGCTTACAAAAAGAAACCTGCACCCGTCATCCTGACGAAGGAAGGATCTCAAAAGTATAGGATTGAAAGGTTTCGTTCCTCAGCATAACTAATGGATTAGCTTATACTTATAGGATAACAGTATTCAAATTAATTAAACTAGCAACTTAAAGCTTTAATGTTTCTCCTCCGCCTCTCTTGCCTCCACCTCAAACTTATTTTTGTAGTAGCCCACCTTAACACTCTCCCATAAATATTTTACTAAAAAACCAATAAAACCATATTGCTTGTATTGCTTAATATGGCAAAGCTCATGCTTTACCCATTTATAGTTGCTTAAAAATTCTTGTGGGGTTACTCCGTATAAATGTATGGTATTGCCTAAAACCATAGCCACATTATCACTACGTAACTTCCAAGTGGCTACTTTAGCAAAAAAAGAGTTTTCTTTTATAGAGAAAGTAATATTATTTATTGTAAATCTTTCCAAGCTTGTATTATTTCCTCGGCATGTTGCTTGCTTTTGGGCTTTATAAATATTTTTTTAATAATACCCTTTTCGTTTATTACAAATGTGGTACGGTGTAAGCCCATGTAAACTCTACCATATAGCTGTTTATCTCCCCAAACACCATACTTATCAATTATTTTATGTTGTTCATCTGCAATTAACGTAAAAGGCAAATTGTATTTTGCTTCAAATTTTTTGTGCTTTACTTCTGCATCGGGGCTTAAACCAATTATTGTAAATCCTTCTTTTTTTAAGAGGGCATAATTGTCTCTTAAGTTGCATGCTTGTACAGTACAGGTTGGCGTATCATCTTGCGGATAAAAATAAAGTACTACTTTTTTGCCCAAATAATCTTTTAACGAAATGGTTTTTCCGTTTTGGTCTTTACCACTAAATGCTGGGGCTTTTTGCCCTTCTAATAAACTTGTTGCCATTGGTTTTTTATTTTGTAAATCGGTAAACCTTTTCTGTTACATTACCCACCATATCTTTTGCAACAATCTTTAACTCATGCTCCCCTGCACTACATTTTTCATCAAACGTATAAATAAATATTTTGCCTTTATCGTTGGTAAAGCGTAGCCAATTTCCATCAAGCATTGCAGTAAATTCTACATCTTCAGTGTTGTCCACAATTACAAATTTTAACGCCGTTTGTTTACTCACATTAGCACCATCTTTAAAACCAACTGGCGTAATAGTTGGCGGTGTAGTATCTGTAATTAATTGAAAATTGCCAAAATCTCTAAACTTAGCGGTAAACCAGCCATTGTTAAAAGTAGTAGGTGCAAAATCGGTTTTATCCTTATAATATCTTGCCATTACTACTTTGTTAGGCAATGCAGATGCTGCTTTTATGCTAATAGGAAATCTAGTGTGTACAGGTATTGTATAAGAGTGTAATTGATAAATGGTGTTGCCTATTTTAGGTTGTATAGCAGCATATCTAAATCGTATGCTATCGTATAAACTACTTTCAGGCAAATAAAATTTACAGTTTTCATTTTCAAAAATATTGATAAAGCCAGGGGCAAATAATTTTTTCTGCTGATAAAATGCGGTGTCTATATTTTTTTGCACTCCATTTAATTTACGTTGTATATCAATTTTTACCGTAGATGTATTTCCATTGGCATCTTTAATTAAAATTTTTATGTGATGTATACTATCATCTTCTATATTAATAACACCATCGCCATTTATCATTTTATAAACCCCTTCTGGATAGCCAGCTAATTTAGATAAATGCTGCAAATACGGGCCACCACTGGTTTTTACTTTATGGTCTATATGTGCATTTAGGTATCTTGTTTCATCATAACTAATACTATCTAGTTGAAAACCCACAATAGGCTTTTCATCATCTAACAATACTGCTTCGTAAATACCATTTTGATTGGAACTGCCAGTATATCTATCAGAAGCTGTTACAGCAAAGCTTACTTTATCAGTATTTAATGTTGTAAAGTTTGCTTGATAAATTCCATTCACTTTTTTTATAGCAATATACTTTGGGGTTTGCTCGTAGGTACTAAAACATCTATCATAAACGGCTAGTCGCAAAATATCGGGTGCTATATTATCCTTAATAGGAAAATTAAATAGCAAAGGGTTTAAAACTTTATCTGTTTTGGTATCTCTTATTTCAAAATGTAAATGTGGCCCTTGGCTGCCGCCTGTGTTGCCGCTTTTGGCAATTTCTTTGCCTTGGGTTACCTTAAACATGTTGGGTGGAATATCAATAAAAATGTTCCAGCTTTTTTGTTTGTATTGTTGTTCGGTTACATACTTTTCTAAATCGGGATAAAAAGCATTTAAGTGTGCATACAAGGTTGTGGTACCGTTGGCATGATTCATGTAAATAGCTCTTCCAAAACCCCAAGGCTCAATTTTAACTTTAGCAATATAACCATCTGCAGCTGCAACAATTGGCAAGTTTTGCTTTTTTTCGGTTTTACAATCTAGCCCCATGTGGTAATGATTAGGACGCAACTCACCAAAGTTAGCAGCCAATGCAGGTGTAGCTTTAACAGGCCATACAAAATAATTTTTAGGGTAATTCTTTACCGCAAAAATTTGAGCACCCACTTTTTGGTTAACAAAAATTAACAAAACAAATACAACTACTTTACACAAATTCATATCTTTAGTTAATTTTACAAAAGTATATTAATCAAACTTTAAAAAAATATTAAAATGAGTGTAAATAGTAAACATATCGCTACTTTTTTATTAGGTGCTGCTGCTGGTATTGCAGCAATGAAGTACATGAGCATGAGCCAAGAAGAAAAAGACAAACTAGCTGGCGACTTAAAAGACAAAGCTAATAAAGTAAAAGACGAAGCAGAAAAAGTAATGGACAAAGCAAAGGAGTACTTTGAAGAATTAAAAACCAAAGGCAGCGAAGCTTTTAAAGAACATTTTGCAGATGCTGAAAAAACAATGAGTGATTTATTTGGCAAGAAAGAAGAGCCGAAGACAACATAACACCAATTTTTCGAATTACACGAATTACACTAATTGTTAAAAAAATTAGTGTAATTCGTTTTAATTTGTGTAATCATCAATAATGAATATATCAAATTTTACTTTTAAGCCCAACTTGCTTTTTTGCATTATTATGGATGCAGTTGGCTATTTAACATACGCCTTACCTTTATTTGGTGAGTTTGGAGATATTGTGTGGGCTCCACTTTCAGCCTTTATTTTTTATAAAACCTTTGGCGGTACTAAAGGCTTAATTGGCGGTATTTTAAATGGATTAGAAGAAATTTTACCGTTTACCGATTTTATACCATCGTTTACCATTATGTATTTTTTAAAAAATAAAATTAAATAAAACTCCTTTTTGCATTCTCCTTTTTTGCCATTAATTTTGTCCGCCTACAATAGCTACATTTTAGTAGATACGGCAAAACTCTTATGCCAAAAAACAACTCCATTCAGTCAGTATTAATTATAGGTAGCGGTCCCATTGTTATTGGCCAAGCCTGTGAGTTTGATTATAGCGGTACACAAGCTGCCCGTAGTTTACGGGAAGAAGGTGTGAAAGTTATTTTAATAAATAGTAATCCTGCTACTATTATGACAGACCCTATGATGGCAGACAGGGTTTATCTTTTGCCACTTACAGTAGAAAGTATTGAACAAATTTTAGAAGAAAATCAAATTGACGCTGTGCTACCAACTATGGGTGGGCAAACTGCTTTGAATTTATGTAAAGAAGCTGATGAACTGGGCATTTGGGAAAAACATAATGTAACGTTAATTGGTGTAGATATAAAAGCCATTGATAAAGCAGAAGATAGAGAAAAATTTAGATTGTGGATGATTGAAATGGGCATACCTGTTTGCCCAGCAAAAATTGCTAACAGTTTTTTAGAAGGAAAAGAGTTTGCACAAGAGATTGGCTTTCCATTAGTACTTCGTCCATCTTTTACACTTGGTGGCAGCGGCGGTAGTATTGTATTTAAAAAAGACGAGTTAGATAATGCTTTAAATAATGCATTAACCGCAAGCCCTATACATGAGGTATTGGTTGAAAAAGCAGTATTAGGTTGGAAAGAATTTGAATTAGAGTTATTGAGAGATAATGCCGATAATGTTGCCATAATTTGTACAGTAGAAAATTTTGACCCCATGGGTGTACATACCGGTGATAGCATAACCGTTGCACCTGCAATGACGTTGAGTGATACTGCCTATCAGTCAATGCGTAACACCGCTATACGTATGATGCGTAACTTAGGAAATTTTGCTGGTGGTTGTAATGTGCAGTTTGCTTTAAACCCAGAAACAGAGGAGTTGGTAGTAGTAGAAATTAACCCAAGAGTTAGTCGTTCATCTGCGTTAGCAAGTAAAGCTACGGGCTACCCCATTGCAAAAATTGCTGCTAAATTAGCTATTGGTTACAATTTAGATGAGTTAAAAAATCAAATTACGCAAAGCACTTCTGCTTATTTTGAACCGGCATTAGATTATGTAATTGTAAAAATACCCCGTTGGAATTTTGATAAATTTAAAGGAG
>JANNWD010000543.1:0-4725 GCA_031408315.1 Bacteroidota bacterium | reverse complement strand
CTAAATATGTAATTATTAAGAAAGGAGAACATGGAGCCTTATTGTTTCATGATAACAAAGTATTCTTTGCACCAGCCTTACCATTGGAGGAAGTATTCGATCCAACAGGAGCAGGAGATACATTTGCTGGTGGATTCATTGGGCATTTAGCTAAAACAAAAGATATTAGTTTTGAAAATATGAAAACAGCTATTATTGTAGGCAGTGCAATGGCAAGTTTTTGTGTAGAAAAATTTGGTCCAAACAGAATGAAAGAAATTACTAAAGAAGATATTGATGCTAGATTAAGTGAGTTTGTACAATTGGTAAATTTTGATATTGATTTGGTGTAGGTAAATCATAAATATGAACAATGAGGTTATACTAAATAAAATATACGAAGTAACAGGGCAACGGGTAATGCTTGATTTTGATATTACTAAATTGTATGAGGTTGAAACCAAGGTGCTTAATCAATCTGTAAAGCGAAACAATTTAAAATTTCCTCTAGATTTTATGTTTCGGCTATCTGTCGATGAATGGCAATTGATGCGGTCACAAATTGTGACCGCATCTGCTCATGAAAATTTTGTTTTACAAAACAAAAGAAATACAACAATAACTCCTTTTGCCTTTACAGAGCATGGTGTAACAATGGTAGCCAGTATTCTAAAAAGTAAAAAAGCTATTGAAATGAATATTGCCATTATTAGGGCTTTTATTAGCATTAGGCATTATTTATATACACAAAATAATTTAGCCGAAAAAATAAACGAAATAAGGGTTGAGTTAAAAACCAGAATAGATGAACATGATACACAATTATCTAGTATATATGATGCGTTAGAAAACTTGTTAGATAAAAAGCAAGATGAAGAGTTAACAAAAGAAAAATGGAATAAGCGACAAAGAATTGGGTTTAAAAAATATAAAATAGGTTAGCAATTATTGCACTCGTATTCATTACAAAAAAAAGAGAGAGAAATTATAACAATGAATACCGAGGTAATTCAAAATAAAATTTACGAAGTAAGAGGACAAAGGACCCGTCTGCCCCAATAACGCCAAAGGACCCCTTGTTAGCGGTAGTACATTTATCCCGCATTCTCAAACGCTTTTCTAATCCAATCTATTACTTCTTTGTCAATTTCGTTAATGTCAGAAAGATTGATTTTGTGAGAACAAATGCCATTTGGTTTTTCTGCTTCTAATTTGCCTTTTGGTTCAACTCCTTTTAAGTTAAAGCCAATTTCAAATCTTGTTTTTGATGCAGGATTAAGAATTACAAACTGCTTTTTTCTTTTTAAACTTACATAGATTTTCTTTGGGTCGATTTTAAAGTCGCCATCGAATTTTTGAATTTCTGAAAGTAATTTGTCGTAATATGCTTTTAAATGCTCCTTACCTTTATATTGACTTACAATAAAATCATCAGCATTACTTGCAGAATCTGCATCAGAACCTAATACTTTCAATGCAATTTCTGATGCATAGCCGTGAGTTATTTTATGCGTTTCTTTTAGAAATTTCACTATTTCTCCGTGTTTTGAAAAACTTTGTTTTGCAATTAAGTTTTTCCACTCATCTAATGAATGGCCTGTTTTTTCTTTCAGGCTTTCTATCATTGTTGTTACTGTCTTACCCATAATTTTTATTTTTTAGTTTCTACTGCTTTTTTCATTAAATCTAATCCTGTTTGGTTCATTTTTTCCATTCCTGCTTTTGCACCACCAAGCCACATAAAAAATGCATCAGGAAAGATTGCCGATTGCACTTTAAAATCTTGCTTCACTTCAATGCCATTTGCTGTTTCAGTAAAATAATAATCAAAAGTAGGTTTAGCAACAAATGGTTTTTGAATATCGCATTGCATACCAATAAACTTACCTTCTTCAATTTTCTTTATTTCTTGAAATCCAAGGTCTTTTCCTTTGTTTCCGTCCCAATGGTATTGAGCACCAACTGTTCCGTCTGTTCCTTTTACTTCATACTTTTGAGTTGGGTCTTCTGCTAAAAATGGTGACCATTTTGGGAAATTTGCCAAATACTTTACCATATCAAAAACTTCTTGTTTTGAGCCTTTTATGGTTACTTTTTTTACGATTTGAATTGATTTCAAACCACTGGCTTTGTAAAAGCCAAATCCGATGAATGCTACAAGAGCAATTCCAATTATTGATAATATCATTTTCTTATTCATTTTTAAAAGTTTGTAAAATTTTTAATTAATTCATTGGGATTATACTTCTTACTTCTACTGTTCCGCCCATTAACAGTATTGGACATTTTTTTGCTAGTTCAGTAGCTACTTCCATTGAGTCTGCTTTTAAAACCATATTGCCACTCAAAGTTTGTCCTTCTGCAATTTGAATACCTTCTTTGGTTGTGTGGTCTGCAAAAATTTGCGTTCCTTCAAAGCCTAATTGGTATGTACTCACCAATTTTCCTTGCATTGCAATGTTGCCAATAAATTCGCCCCATTGTTTTTGCATTTCTTGCAATTGCTCTGGCGTTGGTTGTTCGTTAGTTGGTTCAAATCTGAACATCAACATAAATTCTTTTACTTGTGTCATTTTTTTTATTTTTTAAATTGTTATTAATGATGTAAAGGTGAAGCAACCAAAAAGAACTAATCTTGTCATATGGCAAGAAGTGAAATTAATTTGAAATTTCTTTTCTTATTCGACTTAATGAAGTGTCTGTAATGCCCAAAAAAGTTGCGATATGTTTTAATGAAACATTTTGAATGATATGTGGTTTCTCTTTAAGTAGTCTTAAATAACGGTCTTTAGCTTCATCTGCTATCAACGAAATACTATGTTGCTTTAAAGCAAAATAACTACCTACAAGTAGGCCTTTTTGTTGCTCTCTAAAACTGGCAATAGAACTAAACATTTCCTGGTAACTTTCTAATGAAATTTCCCAACAAACACAATCTGTTAATGCCTGAATATTCTCTCTTGTCGGTGCAAAAAAGAAAATGGAAGGATAATCTATTACGACATCTTTTGAGGAATAAAGGTTAAAGGTGATGTCGTTTCCTTTTGTGTCGATTACATAAGAACGTACAAAACCACTTTCTATAAACCAATATTTTTTTTCGACTTGCCCCTCTTTAAGTAAGTAGTCATTTTTATCGAATTTTATTTCTTTATATTTTGGTATAATTACTTTCAATTCTTCTTTTGTAATTCCACTTGCTTCAAAAACTTTGTTTAAGAAATGTTGGTCTAAATTTTCTGTCATATTAATAGTTTATTTTTAATTTTTAGGGTTTTCGGTGTATTACCGCTAACACAACTGTTGCGGCAGTAGTGCCATTGGTTACTGCACCTGCTGCTATGATAGCAGATGATTTGCCGTTTTAAAATTTGCAAAATCAGGGGTATTGAAAAATATCCCTAATTTTTTATTAGAAAGCTGTACCGCAACAGTGTGACAGAGTTGATAAAATGGCGGTGCAGCTTGGGTTTGTTGTTACAGATATTTTACTGTATTAATAATATTTATTTTTCTTCATTAATCTTTCCACAATGTTCCCCTTTTGTCTCCGTGGCGGCCATGAAATTACAGCATAACCTTTAACTCATTTTATCCATTTATTTGTCGCCGATACTGATTTTTTAAGGTTTGGTATTTTATCTTTAATGCGTTAAAAAACTTTCTATTAATTTAAAGATAACTGCCGCTACAAAGCCAATTACCATAAGCAGGGTTTGTTTTTTGAAGGTTACTGTACTTGTTTTTATTTGTTGCAAATAAAATGCAACTGTAGCTAAAAGTAACTTTCTTCTACAGTACAAAATAACCACAATCAATAACTGGTAAATAATTGCGGCCTTTAATGCCCCTTCATTTACTCCATAAAAAATATCCTGTAGAATTACATTTAATAAAATAGTAGTTAATATAAAGGCACCTATAATTCGGGTTTTACCTAGTACCAGCAATAACCCTCCAATGATTTCAAATACGCCAATAATTATCGGGTAAGTTTTGCTATACCCATAAAATGCCCACATCAATTCCATGCCTGTTAAATCTGCCACTTTTTTTTGCAAAATAATTATATTACCAAACTGGGTAGGCTTACCAATACCATACAGCACCATCGAAGCTGCCACCGTAATTGCCAAGGCCAGTTCAAATACATAATACCAGTCTTGTTTTGTAATAGTCATACTATTTTGCTTTTATAAAATTTACAATGGCTTCAACCAATTCATTTTTTATTGGTTCGTTTGGAGTAGTGTTGTACAAGGCAATATTTTTGTCTCTTTCTGCTGGCCCGTCTTTTAATAAATGTGTCATACCATCAATAATTACCAGTTTGCTTTGCTTGCAGGCGTTATGCAAATTAGTTGCATTATCCACGGCAACTTGTATATCTGTAGTGCCATTAATTACTAAAACCGGGATCTTCAATTTTGCAATTTCCTTTTTAGGGTCGTACTTAAACCAACTTATTAAATACGGTTGTACTGATGGCCGGAACATAGATGATAACATGGCAGGTACTCCGGTAACTATTTTGCCAGTTACCAAAGTATCTATAATGGCATAGCAAGTTTTCTTTATAGCCTCCGGTTGCCCGGCAAGTTGCTTTTTTAAAGTTTCATAAACAGGTTCTCCGGGACCTGCAATAGAAATATATTTAGCTACGTTTTTATTTGCTGAAGCTACCATACCCACTAAAGAGCCTTCGCTATGACCAGCAATAATGATTGCACTGAACCGTTTGTTTTT
>JANNWD010000542.1:0-7975 GCA_031408315.1 Bacteroidota bacterium | reverse complement strand
ACCTAAAGCTGCACCAACAATATCACTTTCGCAAATGGGTGTATTGCGTATTCTTTCTTTACCAAATTCTTGTACAAAGCCTTCGGTTATTTTAAATGCTCCGCCATACTCAGCAATATCTTGCCCCATAATAATTAGGTTGGGGTGTTTTTGCATACTTAACCGTAATGCATCTTGTATACCATCAATAAATCTTTTTTCAGTAGTAGGTTGATTGATGTTTGTTAGCTGTTGTTGGTGTGGTGCATAAACATCATTCACTTCTTCTTTGGTATCAACCGCCATTTGCTTGGCTTGATAAGCAATAGCTAATTCACTTTCAATATGTGCTTTTGTTTCTTTTCTTATTTCTTCAATTTGTAGTTTAGTTAAAATATTTTGTTGAGTAAGATATTGCTCATAATTTTTTACCGGGTCTTTCTTCTCCCATTGCTCAAATAATTCTGGTGGTACATATTTTACACCGCGTGCTTCTTCATGCCCTCTCATTCTAAAGGTCATGCATTCAATTAAATAGGGCTTTTGATTTTTTATACAATATTCTCTTACACCTTTAATGGTATCATATACTTCCAAAATATTATTGCCATCTATTTGTATTCCTTCCATGCCGTAGCCTTTGGCTTTATCTACCAAATTGGTGCAGCGGTATTGTTCGTTGGTGGGTGTGCTTAAACCGTAACCATTATTTTCTATTAAAAAAATAACCGGCAAATCCCACACTGCTGCTACATTTAAGGCTTCATGAAAATCGCCTTCGCTAGTGCCGCCATCTCCAGTAAATGCTAGCGAAACCTTTTGTTCGCCTTTTAATTTATAGGCCAAACTTACGCCATCGGCAATGGCTAATTGTGGGCCAAGGTGGCTTATCATTCCACACACAAAATGTTCTTTACTACCAAAATGAAAACTTCTTTCTCTGCCTTTACTATAACCTTCTTTATTGCCTTGCCATTGCATAAATAATTTGCTTAGTGGCATATTACAAGTGGTAAAAACGCCTAAGTTTCTGTGTAGTGGCATTATCCATTCATCTTGCTGTAAAGCTAGTGTTGCACCAACTGCAATTGCCTCTTGCCCAATGC
Source organism: Bacteroidota bacterium (assembly GCA_031408315.1). GTDB lineage: Bacteria > Bacteroidota > Bacteroidia > Chitinophagales > Chitinophagaceae > Ferruginibacter. The sequence goes on along the minus strand of JANNWD010000542.1, from coordinate 6,890 downwards.
CGCTAAACCATTTGCTAATTTTTCCTTGGCGTAATAACACCAGCATTTTTTCCTCAATCATACGAGGTAATAAAATGCTTTTATAGGTAGATATTAATTGTTCGTTAGTTAAATTTTTATTGTGGAATTGCATGCGGCAAAGTTAAATGATATAGAACACAGATTGAGCTGATTGGACTGATTTACGCAGATTTTTTTATTTGTAAAAACTTGTTTTATTAGTGGTTACAGACCTTTCACTTGGTGAAATAGGCTTTTGGCTTGGTGAAAATTTTGTTTTGTATTTCTTTAACAGTTGACTTTTGTGTAATGAATTTAATGGTTGCATCTTAGCTGTATAAAACTTAAAATGACTATTTATGAAATCAAAAATTATTATTACTGCAAGTATTTTAGTTGCGTCAATTGCGTTATCTGCTTTTACAAAATCATCTACCCCAAATAAAAAAATAACAACAGCACAGCCCAAAATACAGGCGGCTATTTTGTTAGATGTTAGCGGCAGTATGGATGGGCTTATTGAACAAGCCAAAGCACAACTTTGGAATATGGTAAGCACTATGGGCAAGGCAAAATGTTCAAATGATGCTACTCCGCAAATTGAAATTGCTTTGTACGAATATGGTAGAAGTAATAACGATGTTACCAAAGGATATGTAAAACAATTAAGTGGGTTTACCAGCGATTTGGATAGCCTTAGTAAAATATTGTTTAGCCTGCGTACCAATGGTGGCGATGAATTTTGTGGTTACGTAATTAAAAGCAGTTTAGACGAATTGGCTTGGGATGTTGCACCAGAAAATTATAAAGTAATTTTTATTGCTGGTAACGAAGATTTTTTGCAAGGCAACATAAAGTACACCGAAGCTTGTGAAGTAGCCAGAAAAAAAGGAGTAATTGTAAATACTATTTATTGTGGAGATAGAATGCAAGGGATAAGGGAGCATTGGAACTTATTAGGCGAATGCGGAAATGGAAGTTTTACTAATATTAACCAAAATGATAAGATTGATGATATACCAACGCCGTATGATAGTTTATTAATTACAATGAATGGAAATTTGAATAATACTTATTTAGCCTATAATTATTCTGGCAGTGTAAAAATTAAAGGAATGGCAAGTATTGACCAAGCCAATTATGAAATGAGCAAAAGTGCTGGAATAAAAAGAGCCAAAGTTAAAGCTAACAGTAAAGTGTATAACAATGCTAGTTGGGATTTAATAGATGCAAAAGAAAAAGATAAAGATGCAATTGCTAAATTAGACAGAGCCACTTTGCCCGATAGTTTAAAAAGTAAAACAAATGAAGAGATTGAAAAATTAGTTAATGAAAAAAGCAAAGAACGAAGTGCCACACAAAAAAAAATTATGGAATTAACTGTAAAAAGAGATGCTTACATAACTGCAGAAGGGGTAAAAAGTACAAACAAAACAACTGCTACTATGGAAACTGAAGTAGAACGAATTATTAAAGAACAAGCAAAGCGCTACAATATGATTGTACAATAAAAATATTGGTTTTATAAAGAGGTTAAGTACCGTACCGCTTAATCTCTTTTATCTTTATTAATATTTACGGTGGCTTTTATTTTACCATTTACTAAGCCATTAAAAAAAGACAAAAGCACACTAAATAAAAGGGCATACCAAAAATTTTCTACATTAAAGCCGTGTACAAAATAATCATCTAACAAAATAACACAAGCGTTTATTATAAATAAAAATATGCCTAGTGTAAAAATGGTAGCAGGTAAAGTAAGTATTATTAACAGAGGTTTTACAAAAAAATCTAATGCAGATAATACTACAGCAACAATTACTGCACTCCAAATATCTTTTACTTCAATGCCTGGTAATATATAGGCTAGTAAAAATACATTAACCGAGCAAACAATTATTTTAAGCAACCAATTTTTCATACGTAATAATTTTACACAAAGAAACAAACGTAATAAAACACACAATACTTACACCACAACCAATTCGTAAAAATCTTGTGGGTTTAAATATTTTTTAGCAAGTTCTCTTATTTCTTCGGGAGTTATTATTTTTATCGCATTTACCGATTGATAAAAATAATTTTCATCCAAATTATTTAACAACAAGTTTTTCCAACGCCCCATTATTTGAAATGGTCCATCAAGGTCACCAAGGATTGTGCCTATTAAATAATTTTTTACTAACATCAATTCTTCCTCATCTACCAACTCTTCTCTAAGCAGTTGCATTTCTTTATACACTTCTTCAATTGTTGCTTCACATACATCTTTGCCAGCATCTGTACTAATCATCCAGGCAGTAGGCCCAATATGGTTTTGTATGTAACTATGTATGCCATAAGTGTAACCTTTATCTTCTCTAATATTACTCATTAATCGGCTGCCAAAATAGCCACCAAATAAAGTATTTAGCACCATGATTTTCATAAAATCGGGGTGATGCCTATTGGGAAATTCCCTTGCAATACGTATTGCACCTTGTACGCCATTTACGTCATTAGTTATTCTGTATTTTTTTTCGGTTGCTAATTCTCTTTCAATAGTTGGGGTTTGATATTGTGCTGGAGTTAGAGTTAATTTTCCAAAATTTTCATTCAGCAATTCAAAAATATTAGCTGGTAACTTTCCGCTTACAAAAATTACACAACTGCCATTTACATAAAATTGGTTAAAATAATTTTTTAAATCGGCAGTAGTAAATTTATCTAAATCATATGCATTTAAATATGCTCCGTACGGATGTTTTTCGCCGTACAAATAAGCATCAATTAAGCGGCTAGCGACAAAATCGCTTTTGGTTAAGCTTACACTTAAACGTTGTTTTGTATTTTGTTTGTAAATAGTAAATTCATCTTCAATAAAGATAGAATCAGTTATCATTTCTTTTACTACAGGCAGCAACACTTCAAAGTGTTTTGCAAGGGCAGATAAAGAAACTACTGCAGTTTCGTTATAGCAGCCTCTATTACAATACGCCCCATAATATTCAAAATGCTCATTTAATTGAAAAGCTGTTTTGGTACTTGTTCCGTTTTTTAGTAAGGAGTTTGTAGTACTAGCCACCCCTTTAATTTTTTCGAAATTATTACCAGCATTAAAAACTAATTCTACCTGTAATACATCTTGTGCACCAGCATCTACAGCAAAAACTTGTACTCCATTTTGTAGTTCAAATTGTTGATAGGGTTTTAGTTTTAAATCAAACTCTACAGCATCTTTTATTGGTGGGGTTATGGTTCTATCTATCATTGTTATTCAAAAAAATTATTTAATACATCAAATTTAAAAGGAAGTAGTCTTGCTTGGTGATACACAGCAATTATATAAACATTGTTATTATGAATAGTGTAAATAACTCGATAGCGTTTTACTAAAATTCTTTTTAATTCAAACCCATCTTCTTTGCCAACCAACATGCCAAGTTGATGATGAGAAAGTAATTTTTTACAAGATTGATAAATAAGCTGTATTGTTCTTTCGGCATAAAAAAAAGAGTCAATGGCTATAAAATTTTTTATCTCTTCAAGGTCATTTTTTGCCTGTCTTGTCCATATTATTTCTTGAACCATGATTTTACAATTGTATCCATTTCAGTTGAAGAAACAACATTTCCTTCTTTGATATCATTTATTCCGCTTTCAATTTTTTCCAGTATAATTATTCTATCTAATAGAATATCAATATCTTCAAATTTATCTTCTGGCATATTTTGAATCGATTCGATTAGTTTTTCTTTTGTTAGCATAACATTAATTTTATCAAATTTACACTTTAATTATTTGAATAATAATACAACGTATTACTATTATTTTCATCAAATATTATTTTACTTTCTGCAATTAATTGCTCGGCTGTTACGGCTCTGTATTTTTCTAATTCGGTATTAATTAAATTAGCATCGCCAAGTAATTCATACATGGCAATACTAGTAGCTCTATTCATCACACTCATATCTTCAAAAGCCATCATACTTTCTGTTTTGTTTTTTACTTTTTCTAATTCTTTATCGGTAATGCCTTGTTGTAATTTTTTTATTTCTTCATTAATAGCGGCTTCTGCATCTTCCATTTTTACACCCTTTACCAATTTGCCTTCTATAGTAAGTAAGCCAACATCGGTACTGCCTAAATGGTAACACTCAATATTGCTAAACAGTTGTTTTTCTTTTACCAAACTTTGATACAATCTGCTTGAGCCCCCACCACTCATAATTTCGGTAATTAAATCGGCTACATAATATCTATCATCAAGCCTAGGGTAAATATGCCAACATTTATACAACGCATCTAACGGTACATTTACTTTTACTTCTTGCTTACGTGGTGCTGTTTGTTTAGGCTCTTGCGGTAAATTTCTATTGTATTTTTCGCCAGCAAGTATTGGACCAAACCATTTTTCAGCCAATGTTTTCACTTGCTCAACAGTCACATTTCCAGCAACAACTAATATTGCATTGCATGGTGTGTAATGCTTAAAAAAGAATTGCTTTACATCTTCCAAAGTTGCATCTTCTACATGCTTTAGCGATGCTCCTATAGTCATCCATTTATACGGATGTGTAGTGTAAGCAAGTTCTCTCATTTTGTGCCAAACATCGCCATAGGGTTTATTAATGTAATGCTCTTTAAATTCTTCACACACTACTTTGCGTTGTACCTCCAAGCTTTTTTTACCAAATGCTAGCGATAACATTCTATCACTTTCTAACCAAAAAGCTGTTTCAATATTTTCGGCAGGCAATTGGCAATAATAATTGGTTAAATCATTTGTAGTAAAAGCATTGTTTTCGCCACCTGCTTTTTGTAAAGGCTCATCATACTCAGGAATATTTATGCTGCCGCCAAACATTAGGTGTTCAAATAAATGTGCAAAGCCTGTTTTCTCTGGGTTTTCATCTTTTGCACCCACATTGTAAATTACATTAACCACCGCCATGGGTGTGCTTTTATCTTCATGCACTACCACCTTTAAACCGTTAGATAATGCAAAGCGTTCAAAATTTATCATGTGGTAAAGGTACGATGAAGCTGGAAAGTAACATTTTGGTTTTATGCCAATTTATAAATGTTATCAACTTGTTAAATGTTGTTTTATAAGCAAAAATGTATTAAAAAAAAAGAATAAATATCTTTTATTATTTGTAAAATAATACATATTTGTTTTATAAGCCGTTACTGAAATAAAATTTAATACTTACCATCGCTTTTTCGTAAGTATTAATTTATCCGTTTAGTAAGTTATTTAAAAAATCAATTGGTTTTAATTAAGATATTCTTGGCCAGAATTAGTGGTAAGCTTACTCCGTGTTCACCATTATAGATTAAAGGAGAATTTTATTATTTAACTTTATGAAGCATGGCTGCTATAAAGCCGTATTAAAACAATGAAAAAATTATTATTAATTGCAACATTTGCATTTGTGGGTGTTGCATCGTTTGCAAGCAACAAAAAGCCTATAACAGTAAAAAAAGCAGCCGCAAAAAAGGTTGTTGTAAAGCCAAGTAAGGGTACTAGTTATCCTGTATCGGTTAACCTTACTTGCGGCACTTTCACTTTTCAATCGAATTGCCAAGGTACAGTAGCTCAATGCATTCCAGGTTGGGCTGGAGTTGCAGCTGCAGCGGAACTATTTTTTTGTGGAAATTAATTCCTTAATTAATGAACCCTACGTTTTTTGTAGGGTTCATTTTAAAATACCAATCAATGAAAACAACTTTAACTTCTTTAATTTTAATGATAGTCCAAAATTCCTTTGGTCAAATTAATGATACTGCAATTCATAAAATTGTGTACTCCTTTTCATTTATAAAAGATACCAATCAAAAGTTAAACTATATCTCCGAAAATATGGTTTTATTAGTTGGCAAAAAAACAAGCCAATATTTTAGCCAAGATAAGTTAGATAGAGATACTCAAATGCTTAAAGAGTTTAATGAAAAAGGAACGTTTGATATGAGAGGAAAAAAACAGGCTAATTTGAATCAGGTATACTTTTCAATTGAAAATAAAAAAATATACCGCCTAGATAATCTTTTTAAAAATTATTTTTTTGAAGATGCCTTTCCTGATTTTATGTGGAAAATTACAAACCAAACTAAACAACTCGATAATTTAAATTTAATAAAAGCAACTGGTTATTTTAAGGGAAGAAATTATGTTGCTTGGTTTGCCCCAGAAATACCTATATCAATCGGCCCTTGGAAGTTAGCTGGCTTACCTGGTTTAATTGTAGAAGCAGCAGATGATAAAAATTTATTTGTATTTAAAATGACTAGCTTTATGACATTAAATTTACTGGGAGATAAAAAAATAATTGCTCTGCCAGATGATGCCATTAAAACAACAAAAAAAGAATTTACAACCCTTAAAGAATCTTTTTATAATGACCCCCAAGGTTATTTTAATGCAACAGGATTAGGAACAGTTACGTTTAATGGTTCAACAAATATTAAGCCTAAAAAGCCATCAAACCCAATTGAATTATCAGATAATTAATTTTTCATATTGAAAAAAAAGAAGTTTAATTTTTTTCTAATTTTATTTTTATTAACTAGCAAAACATTGTTTTGCCAGTTAGTAATTAAGGGTACAGTGTTAAATGAAAGCAATGCACCCATACCATCAGCCGCAGTACTACTAAAAAAAAACGATAGTACAATTTTGAGCTACAGCATTACCGATAAACTCGGTATGTATAGTATTGCCACAGCTACAATACAAGCCAGTACTACATTACAAGTAAACGCCTTAGGCTACAGCTCTCAAACAAAGTTAGTAACCACAGCAGCTACCCCCATAAATTTTACTTTAAAACTAAGTAAAATTGCTTTGCCCAATATTATTGTAAAAGGTAAACAACCGATAGTAACTACAAATGGTGATACCATCA